>DASXDC010000310.1:0-6673 GCA_036490855.1 Chthoniobacterales bacterium | reverse complement strand
CGACCCGCGCGCTGGCGGACCGCATCTCATGAGTGTGACTTATCTGGAGGCGATTCGCGAGGCGCAGGCGCATCTCCTGCGCGAGGACGAGCGGGTCTATCTCTACGGGCAGGATATTGCCGGGAAATTTGGCGGGGCCTTCAAGGCGACAAAGGGATTGGCGGGAAAATTTCCGGGCCGGGTCTTCAACACTCCGATCAGCGAAGACGCGATGGTCGGGACGGCGATCGGCGCCGCGATGGAGGGAATGCGGCCGATCGTCGAGATGCAGTTCGCGGACTTCTCGAGCGTAGCGCTCAATCAGATCCTGAACAACGCCGGGACGCAGTACTGGCGGACGAATCAACCGTGCCCGATCACGGTGCGCCTGCCGAGCGGCGGGACGAAGGGCAGCGGGCCGTTCCACAGCCAGAGCATGGAGGCGATCTACTCGCATTATCCGGGGCTGGTGGTGATGACGCCGGCGACGGTGGAGGACGCCTACACGATGCTGATCGACGCGGTCGCGATCGACGACCCGGTGATCTACTGCGAACACAAGTATCTCTATTACCATCTCAAGGCCGATGCGTTGCCGACGGATGCGCTGCCGGTCGGTCGCGCCCGGGTCGTTAGGCCGGGGCGCGATATCAGCATCGTGACGAACAGCGCGATGGTGCACGAGGCCCTCGCGGTCGCGAATCAAATGAGCCGCGACGGGATTGAGATCGAAGTGGTGGATCTGCGGACGGTAAAGCCGCTCGATACCGCCACCGTCCTCGCATCGGTCGCGCGGACCGGGCGGTTGCTCTGCGTCGGCGAGACGTTCCCGTGGGGCGGCGTGACGGCGGAGGTGATCGCACGGGTCGCGACGGAAGGTTTGCATCTGCTCGACGCCGCCCCGACCCGGCTCAATGCCAAGGACACGCCGATCCCGTACCACCCGAATCTTTGGGAAACGCATCGGCCTAACGCCAAGACGATCGCCGCCAAGGTGCGGCAGATTCTCGCCGAATAGCGGCCGCAACTTTCAACCTTCAACGCTTAACTTTTCCAAATGCCGAAAGTTCCAATCACCATGCCGCAGCTCGGCGAATCGATGGCCGAGGCCACGATCGTCGCGATCAAAGTGAAGCCGGGAGAAAAGGTCGCGGTCGACCAGGAAATCATCGAGGTCGAGACGGACAAGGCGGTGATGGGCGTGACCACGCCGTGTGCGGGCGAGATCGCGGGGATTGAGGCGGAAGTGAAGAAGGTTTACGCGGTCGGCGCGGTCCTCGGTTACGTCGAGGCGAGCGAGGCCGACGCGGCGCGGTTCAAGAAGACCGATGCGGGGCCAACGGAAGCGGATGTGGCCGAGGAAGTGCCGGGTCGCGACGAGGGCGGCAAGCAAAACGGCAGCGGCTCGCATTTCCAGGTCGACGAAAAGGAACTCGCGCCGGTGCCGACTGGTTCGCATTTCCAGGTCGGTCAGACGGGCGTGTTGCCGGTGCCGGTCGGGACGAAGGGCGCGGGTTATCTTTCGCCGCGGGTGCGGGCGCGGATGGCGGAGTTGAAATTAACCAACGCCGACCTGGCCGCGATCGCCGGGAGCGGCAACGCCGGTCGGGTGACGATCAAGGATCTGGAAAGTTTTCTCGGCGGACTCGATAAACAAACGGCGGAAGACGCGAGCGCGATTCGGACCGGCGTGGCTGATGCGATGCGGCGCAGTTGGACGCGGCCGCTCGCGACGGTCGGCGTGTCGGTCTGCCTCGATCCCGTGCTGGAAGATCGCAAGAAGCGCGATCCGAAACCAGGACCGGCTTTGTATGTCTTGCGCGCGCTGGCCTTGGCCCTGGCGGAAATGCCGGGCGCGGCGGCGCGGCTGATCGGTAACCGCGCACTGCGCTCCGAGTCGATCGATATCGGCGTGGCGGTGGAAGCGCAGGACGGCATCATGGTGCCCGTGATCCGGAAGGCGGACAAGACGTCGTTAGGCGACCTGACGAGCAAATACACCGAGCTGGTCGACCTCGCCCGCCGTCGCCGCGTGACAGCGGAGATGACGGCCGGCGGGATCGCTTCGGTTTCCAATTTCGGAACCTTCGGCCTCGACTGGGGTACGCCCATTCCCCTCCCCGATCAAACTCTCTTGCTCGGCCTCGGCGCCGGCAAAAAGGCGCCGACGTGGGATGAAGCGAAGCAGCAATTCGTCCCGACGACGCAGGCCGAGCTGACGCTCAGCTTCGATCACCGCAGCCTCGACGGCGGCGGCGCGGGCCGGCTCCTGCAGCGCGTCGTCGAGCTGCTCGGAACGCCAGAAAAGCTGTAAAACCGTTCGCCGGCGAAACTGCGGGGAGCGCATGCGACTCGCGTGCTGGTTGTGGCGACTCGCCGCAAACATCTTCTCCACGCTCGAAAGTTATGCCGTGGCCGTCCGCTCCATCTCCGGGCGATCCGGCGGGTCGGCCGATTGAGCACGCGGGTTCGCGTGCGTTCCCCAGGAGTTAACGCCCTGCGCTCTTGCCATTCGGAGACCCTCCCTTACGTTTGTGTCCTGCTCATGAACACCACCGCGACGATCAATCCCAGCATCACGATGCGCGAGCTGCTCGAGCAGTTTCCCGGCGCCCAGCGCGCGCTTTTTCGTCGTTATCATATCGGCGGTTGCGCGAGTTGCGGCTTCAGCCCGGAGGAGACGCTCGCCGGGGTTTGCGCGCGGAATGAGAATCTCGATGTCGACGAAGTGAGCGAGCATATCCTCACGAGCGACCTGGCTGATCGCGCGATGCAAATCGAGCCGCAGGAACTTTCCGAGCGTCTTGCCGCCGGTGAAACGATTCACCTCCTCGACATCCGAACCCGGGAGGAATTCGACGCGGTCAAGCTCCCTGACGCGGAGCTTTTCACCCAGGAATCCATGCAGGAGATCATGGTGAAATGGTCGCGCGCCGATCTGCTCGTCATCTATGATCACCAAGGCGCGCGGAGCATGGACGCGGCGGCATATTTCCAAGGGCACGGCTTCGAGAAAATCAAGAGCCTGCGGGGCGGGATCGACGCCTGGAGCGCGGAAGTCGATCCGAAATTACCGCGCTACCATCTGGAGAACGCCTAACGATGAGCGACGATCTCGAAAAGCGAATCGAAGCTGCGGTCAAGAGCCCGCAAAATCTCGGCGAGATGGAGAACGCCGACGCCATCGGCACGGTCGGGAGCGCCGATTGCGGCGATATGCTGCGGATGTGGGTCAAGTTCAAGGAAGAAGGCGGCCGCAAAGTGATCGATCGCGCAACATTTCAGACCTTCGGCTGCCAGACGGCGATCGCGGTGGCGAGCGTCGCGACCGAAATGCTGGCCGGCAAAACAGTCGACGAAGCGATGTCGATGTCGGGCCAGGAACTTGCGGCCCCGTTAGGCGCATTGCCCCCGGTGAAGATTCATTGCGCGCAACTGGTCGAGGGCGCCTTGCACTCTGCCTTGGGCGGGGCGCCGGCTCCCGTTCCGCAAGCCGCTCGCAGCGCGACGCTGGTCGATTCCTTCGCGCCTCCGGCAGCGGCTGAGAAGAAACTAAAGATCGTTCTCGATTCCTAGCCTAACGAATTTTCCTCATGCACGAAAACACTGAATTCACGACTTCCCGCGACGTCGAAGCGATCCAAATCCCGAGCGGAGACAAAACAACGATCCCCTCGGGCACGCCCGGTGTTGTCACTCAGACGCTCGGCGGCAGCTACACGATCGCCACCTATCAGGGTCTGGCGCGAATCGCCGAAAAGGATCTCGACGCCATCGGCTTGGAAAAGCCTGCTGGTAACGGCGCGACAGAAAGTGGGCCGACCGAGGCTGGAGCCGCTGACGACAAGGCCGTCTGGGATCAACTGCGCCAGTGCTACGACCCCGAAATTCCGGTCAACATCGTCGACCTCGGCCTGGTCTACGATTGCAAGCTAATCCAGAAACCGGAAGGCGGCTCGAAGGTCGAAGTGAAGATGACCCTAACTGCGCCCGGATGCGGAATGGGCCCGGCGATCGCGCACGACGCCCAGAGCAAAATCCTGAGCATCGACGGCGTCGACGAAGCCGACGTGCAACTGGTCTGGGACCCGCCCTGGAACCAGAGCATGATCAGCGAAGCCGGGCGGATGAAGCTCGGGATGGTGTAGCGCCGCGGGTCTCAGTTTCCCCACTTCGGCGTGGCGTTGACAGGCCAGCCTCGCGTCCTATAATCACGTCCCCTGCGCCTGCCCATATCGGGCTGCGCATCGCAATTTCAGCCGCAAAATTCTCATGCCTTCCACTCAAATTATCCTGACCGAAAACGTCCCCGGCCTCGGTGCCGAAGCCGATGTCGTGAAAGTGCGTCGCGGTTATGCGCGCAATTTCCTCCTCCCGACCGGCAAAGCCTACGAGGTAACCCGGCGCACCATGCGGCAGCTCGACGCCTTGAAGGCGAAGCGCGCCGAACGCGAAGCGCGCGAGCTGAATGAAGCTGAGGAACTGGCCCGCCGCATCGGCAAACTCAAGGTCACCTTCATTCTCCATACCGGCGAGACAGGGAAGGCTTTTGGTTCGATCACGGCCAACGATCTCGCCGAGCGCCTGAAGCAGGAACTCAACCGCGACATCGATCGGCATGATCTCGTCCTCGAGCATCCGATCAAGACGACCGGCGAACACGAGGTGCCCTACAAGTTGCACCACGACGTGGTCGCGAAGTTCAAATTCACCGTCAAATCTTCCGAAGAACCCAAAACCGACGCTGGCGCCGCCGAAGAGTCAGCCGACACGACGCGCACTCCTCGCAAGAGAACAAAATAGTCAATGCCGAGAAGTCCCCAAGGGAATGAACCCGGGGGGCCTCGCAAGACAGCGGCAAATGGCGCTGGCCGAGGCTCGGCGCCACGGAACGGCGGACGGACGAACGGCGAGTTATCCCAAAGTTCTTCCGTAGATATTCACCGCGCCCTCCCCCACAGCGTCGAAGCCGAGCAGGGCGTGCTCGGTTCGATGCTCATCTCGCCTCGCGACGCGATCACCACCGTGGTCGAGAAGAAAGTTAACGAGAACTATTTCTACATCCCGGCCCACCAGACCATTTTCGGCGTCCTGGTCGATCTCTGGAATACCAGTCAGGGCATTGACCTGATCACCTTCACCCAGGTCCTGCGCGATCGGAATCTTCTCGAGACGGTCGGCGGCGCTTCGTTCGTCACCAGCCTTTTCACCTTCGTCCCGACGGCGGCGAACGTTGGCTATTACCTCGAGATCGTGCGGGACAAATACATCCTGCGCGAGATCATCAGCGCCTGCACCGAAGGCGCCCGCCGCTCCTATGAGGAGCAGGACGAAGTCGATAATTTGCTCGACGAAGTGGAACAGAAAATCTTCGCCGTCGGCGAGGATCGTTTCCACGACAAGGCTTTCTCGATGAAGGACCAGGTGATGGACGCGATCGAGGCGATCGAAAAACTTTACGAGCAGCACGGCGGTATCACCGGCCTCGCGACCGGCTTCAAGGATTTCGATCGCCTGACGAGCGGCCTGCATCCAGCCGAGATGATCGTCATCGCCGCCCGCCCCAGCATGGGCAAGACCGCTTTCGCGATGAACATCGCCGAGCACGTCGCGGTCAACGAAGGCCGGCCGGTCGCGGTTTTCAGCCTCGAGATGAGCGCGCAGCAACTCGTCCAGCGCCTTCTTTGCTCGCGCGCCGGCGTGAATTCGCAGAAAGTCCGCGACGGCACCTTCCTCGCCGAGCGCGATTTTCCGAAGTTAACCCAGGCCGCCTCAAAACTGGCCGAGGCCAAAATCTACATCGACGACAGCCCCGGCCTTAACATCCTCGAGCTCCGGGCCAAGGCCCGCCGCCTCCGCACTCAGCACGAGATCGAGCTGATCGTGATCGATTACCTCCAACTCCTCCGCTCCACCTCGCGCCGCGGGCAGGAGAACCGGCAAATCGAAATCTCCGAGATCTCCGCCGGAATCAAAGGCCTCGCGAAAGAGTTGAACATCCCCATTATCGTCGCCGCCCAACTCAATCGAAATCCCGAAAACCGGACCGGCGACAGCAAAGGCCGGCCGCGCCTGAGCGACCTGCGCGAATCGGGCAGCATCGAGCAGGATGCCGACGTCGTCGGCCTTCTCGTCCGGCAGGAATACTACGCCGACACCGAGGAAGAAAAGGACGAGACGGAAGGCAAAGCCGACCTCATCATCGCCAAGCAGCGCAACGGCCCGACCGGCGACATCGCCCTCACCTTCCGCAAGGAATTCACCCGCTTCGAGGATCGCGCCCGGGAAGACCGCGAGCCGTAAGGTCTCGCGCGACAGACGAAGAAGTTCCGCGACCGGATCGTCCGATTCGATCTCTGATTTGAGTGAATCGCGGCTCGATCCGCCTGAATTCTATTGGCGACGGGCATGGATCTCCGGCCAATCCATATGGATCGTCTCGCGCTCTGCATGGATCAGTTCGCGCTCGATACGGATGGTCGCGCAACCCATATGCTTCGCGCGCTGACGCAGCTGCTTCTTTTCCGAACGCATGCCGATCATTCGCCGACGCACGTCGGTCGCGGCACAAACTACCTGCTTCACGCGATGACCGGGATAAAACCTTTGCGAATGTATCCAAGTTGATTTGCGATTCATGCCAATCGCGCCGCGACGGATGGGCATCGCTGCGAAACGCATATCCGTCGTGCCA
>DASXDC010000309.1:0-5689 GCA_036490855.1 Chthoniobacterales bacterium | reverse complement strand
GCAAAAGCAAAACGGGATCTCCCTTCTCTCGGCGGAGTCGCATGTGCAGGCGCCTTTTCTGCTCCTGATGGGCGATCATCTCTTCGAGTCGGCGTTGCTGCGGGATTTCGTTAGGCAGGCGAATCTGCAGGTGCTCAACCTCGCGGTTGATCGCAAAATTGATGCCATTTTCGATCTGGCTGACGCGATGAAGGTGCAAACGGAGGGATACAACGTTTCGGCCATCGGAAAATCGCTGACACATTACGACGCGATCGACACCGGCATCTCTCTCTGTCCGTGCGAAATCTTCGCTTACCTGCACGAGGCGCGACGGGACGGGGACTGCGCTCTGGCCGACGGCGTGCGTTTGATGGCAGCGGACGGAAAGGTGCGGGCGATCGATATCGGAGCGGCCTGGTGGCAAGACGTGGACGATGGCGGAATGCTGGCGGCGGCGGAAAAGGATTCCGACCGCCTAACGAAGGCGTGGCCGGAGCGCAAGAAGAGTGCTGATCGCGGCGACTCCGCCTAACAAATGCAAAATCCAGGCCGCCTGGGCGGCGATGGCGAAAAGGAGAAAGGCAAGGAGCGCGACGTCGCGCTTTGTCAGCTGGATCAGCCACCAGCCGAAGCGTTCTCCGAAAACGAGCAAACCTGATTCGAGCAGCCGTTCGTGTCGTGGATAGACGATACGCCTGATCGCGGTCGTGCCATTCTGGAACGCGGATCTGCGTGAAGCTGTCAGAAGCCATTCGTTCGCCGCGATCAGAAGCGCGACGACGATTCCTTCCGCAAATCGTCCAAGCCCGTAGCCGAGCGCGAGAGCAAGCAACAGATTTCCGGCGGTATCGCACCACATGTCGAGCTGGCGGCCGCGATCCGATTCGAGATATTTGGCTCGCGCAATTTCACCATCGCAGCCATCGAGAATGCTATAGAGCTGGTAGAGCAAAAGGCCGATGACGATGCTGGCGTAACTTCCGCGCGCAAGGAGCGCAGCGCCGCCTAACGGCAGGATGAAGATGGCGAGCGTCCAGCTGCTCGGCGTGATGGAAGTTCGGAGCAGCCGACGGCTGACGGCGCGGGAGATCGGGCGGTTGATGAATCTGGAAACGAGTCCGTCCTGCGATTTACCGCTCGCGCGGAGGAATCGCTTTTCGCCGGCTTCGATTTCTGTCGGAGCATCGAGGTAGATGCAGGAATCGTTAGGCTTCCAAACGTCTCGCACTTTCGCGAGGAGTTCAACGAACGGAAGCCGTAGATCAGCGGCATCTTTTGAAACGAGCGAGAAGTCGCACAATGCGCCGCGCGCGAGGAGAAGATGGGTGCTGAGAAGAAGGGCGCTGCTGATCGTGTCGTCGCATGACGGGAGCCGCGGTTCGAGTCTCGGATGTCGCGGACTGAAGCGACGCTCCGCCGGCAATGCCGGATCCCAGAGGACCGTGAGCCTAACGCCTTCCAGACTGGCGACCTCGAGCGCGAGGCGTTCCAGTTGCCGTAGGCCCGCGATCTTCCAATGAGCGGATTCGTCAGCCAGGATAATGATGCAGCGAGGCATCAGTTCGTTAGGCTGCGCCGGTAGATACGATAGGTCTTGTAACGTTCGGCGCCGATCGCGGAGAGGAAGCGGTTAATAAGATGATTGTTCTCCAGGGTCATGCTCAACTCGCCGGTGAAGCCGCGCTTGATCATGGCGTCCTCGATGATGCGGAGGACAAGCATCTCCGCGATTCCACCACGGCGATATTTTGGCTTCACCCCGAGCGCGATGAGACGCGCGGTTCGGAGGCGGCTCTTATGATAGAGGAGTTTGGCGAGCCCGATCGGAATGCCGCATGTCGTTAGGCGCCCGTCGATCTTCTGCAGGGCGACATTAATATCCGGGACGCAGAGGATGAAGCCGACCGGCTCGTCGCCAATCTCCGCGATGAGGGTGAACTCCGGCACGACGAGCTGCTTCAGCTCTCTGGCCATGAATTGAAATTCCTTTTCGGTGAAGGGAACGAAGCCCCAGTTTTCCTTCCAGGCTTCGTTGTAGACTTCGCGGAGACGCTCGGCTTCCGCCTGAAAATTTCGTAGATTTCCAGGGCGAATGAGAGCAGCATTCCGCTTCTGCAGCGATGGGACGAGCCGCCGCAAACGCGTCGCGGCCCGAGCCGGCTCCGCGAACCACCAGGCGTAGAAGTCGATCTCTTTTCTGAATCCGAAACTTTGGACTAACGACTCGTAGTAGGGCGGATTGTGCGCCGTCAGCAGAGTCGGCCGATGCTTGAAACCGTCGACCAGCAGCCCGCAAACGTAGTTGGTCGAGTAATCGATCGGCCCCACGATCTCGCTGCGACCTTTGGCCCGGAGCCAGTTGGCCGCGGCCTCGAAGAGCGCGTGTGCGACCGCCGGATCGTTGATCGATTCGAAGAGCCCGAAGCAGCCGACGTTCGACTTGTGGAAGGCATTATAGTTCGGGTCGTCGCTCGCCATGATGCGGCCGACGATGTTCTGCTCGATACGGGCGAGAAAGAGGGCGGCGTCGCCATGCTCGAAAAAGGGATGCTTTTTCCGATCGAGAAATTCTTTCCGCTCGATCAGGAGCGGAGGCACCCAGGCGGGGTCGTTCCGATAAATGCTCCAAGGGAATTTGATGAAGGCGTCGCGTTCCGCCCGGGAAACGACCTGAGTGATCCTGATCAACTTTTCGCGCGACACTCAGCTCAAATCTCGACTCGCGTCCCGTCTCTTTCCGACGCTTCCGTCCGCTGGCTCCGTGTCCCGAAAACGTGATCCCAGAGCGGCGAGGTTACGCCGAAACCGACCTCATCATCCTGATAGTGATGGCGCATATGATATCTCTTCAACCAAAGCCAAATGCCACGTTTCATCGCGAAGTGGTGAGTGGCGTAATGGAGCGAGTCGTAGAAAAGATAACCGGCGAGCAACCCGGCAAAGACGGCGGGCGTGAAGCGTCCAAAAAGCACGAGGAAAAGCAGGTAGAAGAAAACCGCGAGGGGCAGGCTGACGGCCGGCGGCATGACGAGCCGGCTGGCATCGTTAGGGTAATCGTGGTGCACGCCATGGAGCATGAAATGCAGGCGTTTTCCCCAGCGGCTCTTCGGTTCGTAGTGAAAAACCCAGCGGTGCATGGTGTATTCGATAAAACTCCAGATCAGAATGCCGATCCCGAAAAGGAGCGCGACGAGGCCGACGGGAAAAGCACGTTCCACGGCCGCCAGATAAAGCAGATAGCCGAGCAACGGCAGGTAGATGACGAGCGGCGTCGCGGGGTGCACGTGCGAAAAGAACTCCATCAGATCGCTCTCGAACATGCGAACGAATTCGTTCTTGTTGGAGACGTAACGCTGTGGCATGCGCGGTATGATGCTTGATCGTGATGACTCAGGCAAGAAGGCGACGACAAACGACGGCCTGCTCGCGCAGGAGATGCGCGAGGAAGAGATTAAACAAAGTCAGCTCGAAGACGAAGTACCAGACGGGTTGTCCGACCAGGAGGAGGGCGAAGAGGAGGAGCATGCGAGGATTTGTCGCGAGCAGGTTCTGCCATTTGAGAAGACGCCGGCTGGCTGATTGGTAGGCGAGGGAGACTGCCTTTTCGTTAGGCCCGCGGGCTCTTCGCTGGAGCGCGAGCAGACCCGGCGCGAGCCATTCCTGCTCCCGGGTGTAGTTGAGATGAAGGCGGAGGAGGAATTTTTGCCAGGGATTCTCCGGCCAGCGCAGCCGATCAAACTCGGTCTGCAGGAAGGAGGACGACTCCAGTTCGGCGCGTGCTTTCCCCTCGGCAAAATAGAGCCAGGCGTTGCGGAAATAATCCGCCGCTGCGCTTTGCAGCGAGTGGCTCAGCCCGGCGGCCAGGCCGAGGAGCCAGACGAACGGCGAACCGCCGCCCGCGGTGTAGCGGAGACAAAGGTGCGCATAGATGCTGACGAACACGAGGTGATCAGCCAGCCCGTCGAGCGCGCGGCCGCCACGGCTGCCCTGTTTCGTTAGGCGAGCGAGCTGGCCATCGGCGTTGTCGAGCGTGTTCGAGAGGATGTGCAGCGCCATCCCGAGGAGATTCCAGCGCAGATCGCGATAGTAATAGAGGTGGCCGGCGGCAATACCAGCCGCGCCGCCGCAGAGCGTGACTTGCCCCGGCGTCATCCGCAGCTTCGCAAAAAGGAGGGCGAGGCGGAATCCGACCTTGCGATAGAAATGGATGTCGAGAAAACTTTCGACCGCGCGCGCCTTGTAGCTGCGCTCGATCTCGGGCGCACCTTCGGTTTGCCTCTGCGAAGAAACGGAATCGAGCGTTGGCGATCGCGCGCTCACTCAGGCGTGTTGCGCGATCCGGAGCGGCATCAACGTGTCGGAAAGAATGTTGAGCGCTTCGTCCAGATCCTCCCGCGTGTGCAAGGCTGTGACGCAGGCCCGGAAACAAATTCGATCCTGTGGCACGGCCGGATAATCGACTGGCGCAACCCAGAGACCGCGGCTGCGCAATTCGTGTCCGAGGCGGTACATCCGCTCGCGATCGCCGATCACAATTGGCATGACGTAAGTCGTGGAATTTCCAGTGTCGACTCCGAGTCCACGCAGTTGTTCATGAAAATAAGCGGCGTTTTCCCATAGCCGCTGACGCAACTGCGGCTGGCTTACTCCGATCTCAAGCGCCTGCAAAATCGCCGCCACCACGACCGCCGGCAGCGCGCAGGAATAGACATATGGGTGCGCATAAAAGCGCAGATATTGCAGCGTCTCACGCGAGCCGGCCACGAAACCGCCGAGCGCGCCGAAGGCTTTGGAGAAAGTTCCGTAAGTGAGACGAACGCGATCTTCGACGCCAAACTTTTCCGCTGCGCCCCGCCCGTGTTCACCGCAGGCGAGAATGGAATGCGCTTCATCGATGAAGACGCTCGCGCCATGCGATTCGGCGACCGCGATCAGCGCGGGAAGATTTCCGAAATCGCCATCCATCGAATAAATGCCCTCGATGACGACCAACTGCCGTTTGCCCTTGTGTCTGCCTAACGAGGCGTCGAGCGAAGCGGGGTCGTTATGCTCAAATTTTTCCGAGCGACAGCGGGAAAGGGTGGCGCCGTCGCGCAGGCTGAGATGCGAGCGGTTATCAAGCACCGCGACGTCGGTCTTGCGGAGCAGACCGGAGATGGTGCCGAGGGCGCCGCCGAATCCGCTGTTGAAGAGCATCGCGTCCTCACGTCCGAGAAATTGCGCGAGCTTGCGTTCCAGCTCGCGATGCAGATCGGTCATGCCGGAGAGCATCGGGGAACCGCAGGCGCCGAGCCCGTGAGTCGTTAGGGCGCCGTGCGCCGCGGCGATCACATCGGGGTGATTGGCAAGGCCGAGGTAATTGTAGGAGCAGAGGTTGATGACCGATTGCGGCTTGCCGTCGTAGGTGATGGTGGTGCGCGCCTCGGCCGGCGCGCGCAGCTCCGGCTCGTAGAGTTCCACCGCCCACGCACCCGCTTCCATCCAGCGGGTGAAACTCGGTGGCGCCTCGAGCGGATCGCGCCCTTCGCCGGCGATGAAGTTGCTCAAGCTGAGTTCGGCTGGATTTTTGTCGCTCATAAAAAAACCGTGCCTAACGAATAGCGGCACGGTGAATTGGGAGACGGAAAGTCCATCCGTTGATCCAGACGAACGCTCGCGGTGAAATGGATTTGATGATGCATCCTTTGGTGTCCGCGGCCACGCAAAG
>DASXDC010000308.1:0-1782 GCA_036490855.1 Chthoniobacterales bacterium | reverse complement strand
GCGGCGGAAAAAACATGACCTTCACCCGGGTAAAAACTCTTTTCGAAGAGATCATCGTGCGCCCTCAGATAGGCGATGAGTGGCTCGGTATATTTCGCCTCCGGGACGCGCGTATCGGCCGTGCCATGAATCACCAGTATCGGCGGCAAGGGCTGGCGGGTCGGCCCTTCCGGATGCCCCTGCCAGAATCCTCCCGCTTCTTCCGCGACGGCGCCGATCGTGGGATTGCGCCGCGCTTCCTCGATGGCGGCGAACACGCCTAACGAGTAACCGAAAATGCCAATCGATTGCCCGCGCGCGGAAACGCTTCGGACCCATTCGACCGCGTCATGCACGGTCCCGCCCCAGGTCGGGAAGAGTTTCAATAAGACCGCCTGCCGCGCAAACCAAGTGTTGGTACGGTCGAAATAATGGACCTGGTAGACGGTGAAATCAGCGCTCGCTAACGCCCGCGCCACCCGCGACATCTCGGGCCCGTCGAATAGCATTCCACCCGCGCCGTGCAGAACGAGCACCGGCGGATGAAGTCCACCTGAAGACGGGGTGTAGACGTCGACCAGGATTGTTTTCCCGCCGCTGACAAAGCTGCGGCGGACGCGGACGAAGGCACTCGACTTATCGTTAGGCAAAGAGGCGCAGCCGGCGACGGTGAGCCCGCAAAGCAGGCCAGAGAGGAGAATTTTGCGAAGGCGCCGCGCGATTTTCATCTCCTGATTGTTACGCCGCCTGGACGCCATCTCCAGCTTGCACGCGGTGCTGATCTGGCGCTTCTTCCTGAGAGGAATGGATCACAACTTCACCCTCGGTATCGAAGAGGAATTCCAGATCGTCGATCCGGAAACGCGCGAGCTGCGTTCCCACATTCAGCAGATCCTCGGCGAAGGCACCGTCACGCTGAAGGAGCAAATCAAGCCCGAGATGCATCAGTCGGTCGTGGAACTCGGAACCGACGTCTGCAGTAATGTCAGCGATGCGCGCGACCAGGTGATCCGCCTCCGGAGCGAACTCGCCACGATGGCGGGCCGGAGCGGACTCAAGATCGCATCCGCCGGAACGCATCCGTTTTCCCACTGGTTCGATCAGCACATCACGGAGGGTGAGCGCTACGCCACGATCGTGAAAGACATGCAGCAGGTGGCACGCGCGAATCTCATCTTCGGGCTCCACGTCCACGTCGGCATTCCCGATCGCAACGTCGCGATCCACGTTATGAATCAAGCGCGCTATTTCCTCCCGCATCTCTACGCGCTGTCGACCAACTCTCCTTTTTGGGTAGGCCGCAACACCGGCTTGAAAGGTTATCGCCTAAAAGTCTTCGAGCGTTTCCCGCGCACTGGAATGCCCGACGCCTTCGAGAGCCTTTCGGAATATGAAGATTTTCTGAAACTGCTGATCAAGACCGGCTGCGTCGATAACGCAAAGAAGATCTGGTGGGACATCCGGCTTCATCCGTTTTTCGACACGCTCGAAATTCGGATTTGCGACGCCCAATCGCGGGTCGACGACACGATGGCGCTGGCGGCCGTCATCCAGGCGATCGTGGTCAAGCTCCACAAACTGCAACACAAGAATCTCACCTTCCGCATTTATCGTCGGCGCCTGATCGACGAGAATCGCTGGCGCGCCTCACGTTACGGGATCGATGGACGCATGATCGATTTCGGGCGCGAAGCCGAAGCGGAGACACGTGACCTACTCGGCGAGCTGCTCGATTTCATCTCTACGGAAGTGGACGAGCTCGGGAGCCAGGAAGAAATCGCGCACGTCGAAAAAATCCTGCGG
>DASXDC010000307.1:0-7578 GCA_036490855.1 Chthoniobacterales bacterium | reverse complement strand
GACCAGCACGCCCGCCGCCGCCGCGGGACAATTTTCCTCGAGTAACGCGCCTGCGTTTGCGAGTGCCTCCGCTTTCGCTCAGGGTGACAAACCTATGAGGACCGCAGTTCGTGTTCGTTTCGCGCCTTCACCGACCGGGTTTCTCCACATCGGCGGCGCGCGGACGGCGCTTTTTAATTGGCTCTATGCTCGTCGGACCGGCGGCGTGCTCGTTCTCCGGGTCGAGGACACCGATGCGGCGCGCAATACGGCGGAGGCTGCACAGGCGATTTACGACGGCTTGCGCTGGCTCGGGCTCGAATGGGATGAGGGTCCGCAAGTTGGCGGAAATTTCGGCCCTTATTTTCAGAGCGAGCGTAACGCGATTTATGAGCGCCAGCTCGCGAAGCTGGAAGCGGACGGGCACCTTTTCGAGGAGAACGGCGCGATCCGCTTTCGTTCCCCGCGAGAGCATGTGGTGGTGGATGACATCGTCTGCGGCAAAATCGATTTTGACCTAACGAATCCGGAAACGCATCCTGACATGACGATCCGCCGACCGGATGGCTCATGGATTTTCCATTTTGTCAACGTGGTGGATGACCTCGAGATGCAGATCAGCCACGTCATCCGCGGCGAGGATCATCTTTCGAACACGCCAAAACATATCGAGCTCTATCGCGCGCTCGGGGCGGAGCCGCCGCGTTTCGCGCACATCCCGCTCATCCTCAATCAGGACGGCTCGAAGATGAGCAAGCGGGACGCGGGGTCGAGCCTCGGCACTTATATCGAGGAGGGTTTCCTGCCCGAGGCAGTGCGCAATTACCTCTGCCTTCTCGGCTGGTCGCCGAAGGACAATCGAGAAAAGATCGCGCTCAAAGAAGTCGTTAGGCTATTTGAGCTCGAGAAAATCCATCGCAAGAACGCCTCATTTGATCTCGCGAAGTGCACCTGGCTCAATGGCGAATATGTGCGCGAATTGCCGGACGGTCGCTTCTACGCTTTGGCCGAGATCGCACTCCGGAAAGCGGGCATCGACACCGGGAAATACCCGGAAGAATACGTGCGGGCGGCGCTCGATACCTGCAAAGGAAAATTTCGCATCTTCAGCGAGCTGCCCGCCTACGGCGGCTTTTATTTCACCGACGAGATTGTTTATCAACCCGAAGGCGTGGCGAAACATTTCATTCCCGAGAACAAACCGCGTTTAAAAGCTTTGCGAGACGCTTTCCAGAGTCTGCAAAATTTCGACGCTCCCTCCCTTGAGACCGCGCTCAAGACGACGGCCACCGAGCTTGGCCTCAAAGTCGGCGCGCTTGTTCATCCGGCGCGTCTCGCGGTGACCGGCAGCAACGCCGGTCCCAGTCTTTATCATCTGCTTGAGATCCTCGGGCGCGGAACAGTGCTGGAGCGAATGGACGCGGCCATCGCACGCATCGGCGAGGAAGGCCGCGCCTTGCCCCTCGTCCAACAGGTGCCAGAATAGCTGCCGCAAGGCTGACGAATCGGAGGGGTGGTCGAGCGGTTGATGGCTCCGGTCTTGAAAACCGGCAGGGCGCAAGCCCTCGTGGGTTCGAATCCCACCCCCTCCGCCAGGTTCTCCGCGATTCGTCTTTCGCTGAAATTCCCACCAACCCGATGGAAGGGCATCACGCTTCGGCTCCGAGGCGCAGTGGCACGCATCCTCCGGAAACATTCTTCCATCAGCCGAGGCTACTGTTGTAATCTAAAAGCTGAATTCTTAAGCTTTGATGACTTTCTTCTTACCGACGGCCTGCCCGGGTATGCACTTCGTCGTCCAAACAGGACCCAACGCTTAGCCGAAATGAATGTTGGATCCAAAGAAATGGAAATGGTCTCGCCCGTCGCAGCCGCTCCCCCACGGGCAAACCAGACCCCCACCACGACCATCCGGACCTCGGATGCGATGAAGTCACGCCCGCAGACTTTGCTCATGATTCCCGTGGCGGCGGCGATCGGGCTGGCGGTGCATTATTGTATTCCGAAAAGCGAGCCGGTGCTGCCGACGAATTATTACCCGACATTTCTGCGGCTGATGTTTTGCCTCGGCGTGATCGGAGCGGTCGGGCAGATGATCTCGCTGCGGCTGCGACGCTGGATGCGGCAGATGTGCCCGCTCCTCGGTGTGGCGGTTTTTGCTGCCGCGATGTGGGAATTAATCACGACCTGCCTCGGATTGTTGCCGCTCCCCTATTTTCCGGGACCGGAAGCTGTCTTGGCGGCGCTGGCGAGCGATCGCGCACTGCTTTTCGACAGCACCTGGCATTCCTTATTCCTGCTCTTAAGCGGTTACCTCATCGGTGTTGCGTTTGCGCTCATCACTGGAGTCACGATCGGCTGGTTTCCGCATGCGCGGTATTGGGGAATGCCGCTCCTGAAAGTCGTCGGCCCGATCCCGGCGACAGCGTGGATCCCACTCGCGATGGTGATCGCGCCTTCCGCGCTGTTTTCCGCCGTGGGATTAGTCGCCCTCGCCGTCTGGTTTCCAGTCACGATGTTAACGGCCTCGGGAATTTCCAATACTCGCACCTCTTATCTCGACGTCGCGCGAACACTTGGCGCGAGCCCTCTTTACCTGATCTTTCGCGTCGCGATTCCGGCGGCTTTGCCGAATATTTTCATCGGGCTTTTCATGGGGCTCGGTACTTCTTTCCTCACGCTCGTCGTCGCGGAGACGGTGGGAGTGAAATCGGGCCTCGGCTGGTACGTCTCGTGGGCGCAGGGCTGGGCCGAATATGGCAAGGTCTATGGAGCGCTCGTGATCATGGCGGCTTTCTTTTCCACCATCATGACGGTCCTCTTTGCCTTGCGGGATCACGTTCTCGTCTGGCAAAAAGGCGTGATCAAATGGTGACTGACGTCCCTGCTCAAGAGGCGCGGGAAGCGGCTTCGTTGCGCATCCGGCACGTCTCGAAAGAATTCGACTCGCCCCATGGCGGAGCTACTCCCGGCGGGCTGGCGCTGGACGACGTCTCGCTTTCCATCGCGGCTGGCGAACTCGTTTCGATCGTGGGCCCGAGCGGCTGCGGTAAATCTACTCTCCTGCGGATGATCGCCGGCCTGGTCGGGCCGTCCGCCGGCGAGCTATCGATCGGAAACGAACCGATCACGGGCCCTAACGCCGAACGGGGTTTGGTCTTTCAGGATCCAAGCCTTTTCCCATGGCTGACCGTTCGGCGGAACATCGAAACCGGCCCGCGGGCCCGTGGAGTCTTGCGCGAGAACCGTGAGGCGGTCGACGAATTCATGCGGCTGGTCGGCTTGGAAGCGTTCGCGAATTCCTTTCCGCACCATCTTTCCGGCGGCATGGCACAACGCGTCGCGCTCGCTCGCGCACTGATTAATCATCCCAAGGTCCTGCTGCTCGATGAGCCTCTCGGTGCTCTCGATGCCTTTACCCGAATGCGGATGCAGGACGAGGTCTTGCGCCTCTGGCGCGCACACGGCACGACGATGGTTTTCGTGACGCACGACATCGATGAAGCGATCTACATGAGCGATCGGATCGTCATTATGACGCAGCGCCCGGGTAAGATCGAACAGATCATTCCGGTGGAACTCGAGCGGCCACGCGACCGCAGCAGCCAGGATTTCCTGCGTCTGCGTGGCGACATTCTCGAGACGCTGCACTTCGCCGGACAACCGTTAGGCGGAAACAAAGGCTAACCCTTGTCGTCCGCCCAGCTTCCTCAGTCCCTTTATGAGAATTTTTCTCGTCTGCCAGACCATCGCCTCGCTCATCTTCCTCGCTCCGCTTTTCGCTGGCGAACCTCCGATCGAACCCACCGGCGAACTGGAAATGAAATCGCGGCTCATGATCTCCGGTTACCTCGAGGCAGGCGTAACGGCTAATTTTGCCTCGCCTAACGACCATCAAAATTTTGGCCGGCTCTTCGACGATCGCGCGAATGAACCGCTTCTGAATCAGTTCGTCATCACGGCGGAACGGATGCTGGACGCGAAGACGGCCGATCAGTTCGATTGGGGATTCAAAGTGCAGTTTCTCTACGGAAGCGACGCGCGTTATCTCCACTCGACCGGTCTGCTCGATCTGACGACGAACGACACCGTCCAACCCGACATTCCCGAAGCATGGTTCGTCGCTCATTTTCCGATCACCGACACAGCGGGCGGCGTCGATTTAAAGATCGGTAAATTCGGCACCTGCATTGGGGCGGAAGCGACTGACCCGCGCGCCAATCCGTTTTATTCCCACAGCTACATTTTTAATTTTGGTGCGCCCTTTAACGCCACCGGCCTCCTCGCCACTCTCCATGTGCGTCCCTGGCTCGATCTTTATGCTGGCCTGACCCGCGGGATAAACGTGACTTTTGATGACCCTAACGACTCCGTTTCATTCTACGGCGGAATCGGTGGCAGTGTCGACAACGGGCGTCTCAGCTACATGGCGATGACGCATGTCGGTCCTGAAAATCCGGGCAATAATCACGACTACCGCTATCTCAGCGCCCTGACCCTGACTTGGAAGCCTAACGACAAGCTGACTTCGATCACCGACCTCGACTACATTTACGAAGAATCTTTCAACGCCAAGGGCTATGGGATCGCCCAGTATTTCACCTACGCGATCAATGATTGGCTGACGGCTGGAATCCGCGGCGAGATCTGGCGCGACGCAGACGGATTTTATGTCGCCCAGTTTGCTTCGAATAACGACTTCATTCATTTCACCCGCGGCGACGAGACGGTGTTTGATCCCGGGACCGTGGGCGGCGGGCGAACGACCTACGGAGCGCTCACGCTCGGTATCACGATCAAGCCGGCGGTGCCAAAGCCGCTGAGCGGCCTGCTCATCCGTCCGGAGCTCCGCTACGATCGCTCGCTGAACGCCACCCGGCCGTTCAACGATTCATCCGAGGTCGATATGGTGACCGCGGGGATCGATGCCGTCTTCTCCTTCTAGGAACTCGCCGTTAGGCGCCGCTTGGCGGTTTTTCGTCTCTTGCGGGAAATCGCATTGGACGCCGTTCCCCCGCCACCTAACGTCTGTTCTCTTTTCCCACGCCAATGCCACGCCGACCGAAAATCCCAGTCGATGCTGATCCTGACGAAACAGGACGACGCCTGCCAGCGACGAGCCCACCACTCGAGCCGGGTGAACCAACCGATCTCGAGCTGATGCATGGCATTCAGCAGGAAGATCCCGAAGCTCTCTCCAAGCTCTACGATCGCTACAACGGCATCATCAAGGCGCTCATCCTCCGCGTCGTGCACAATGAGGCCGAGGCAGACGACCTGCTGCAGGAGATTTTTATGGAACTCTGGAACCAGGCGAAAAATTTCTCTGAGCAGAAGGGGAAACCGCTCGGTTGGATGGTGACCCTGGCGCGGCGCCGCGCGATCGACGGCCTGCGCAAGAAGCAGGCTTACATGCGAGCCGGTGAGCGCCTGCAAAACGAGACCGAGCAGCAACCCGACGCCTGGGTCCACAATGCGACCGAGGAAGAAATCAATTTCTCCGACACGCGGCTTTTGATCCGGAAAGTCATCAGAGGTCTGCCGCCGGCCCAACAGCAGGCGATCGACCTCGCATTTTTTCGCGGCATGAGTCAGCGCGAAATCGCCGCAAATACGAATACACCATTGGGAACGGTGAAAACACGTCTCGAACTGGGGCTGAAAAAGATCTACGACGGCCTCAAAGAGTTAAAAGATGAGCTTTGAAGAATTCCAGAATCGCGCGCGGCTTTATGTAATCGGCGCCCTGGAAAATGGCGAAAGCCGCGAATTCGAGGAAGCGCGGCGGGAATTCGGTCAGAAGGCAGAAGATTTCATCACCGAATGTTATCGCCTGCACGAGGCGTTTGCTCTCAGCCTGCGGCCGGCCAAATCATCCGCCGACCTGAAGGATCGGCTGATGAAGATGGTGCGCGAGCGCAAGCAGCAGGGGGCGGCAGGTGGCGAAGCCCCGAATTCCTAGGCCTGCTCGTTAGGCGACGGCGGAAGGCTTTCGCATTCCATTTCGCGCAGGATAAATTCCTGCAGGAAGCCATAAAAATTCACCTGGAACAGGCTGAGATCGCGCCGCGACCCGATCGGCGAGCGATAGTGATCGCACAGCTCCGCCTCGCTGAAATCATACTTCGCCGCGATCGCGAGGCGCGCTTGATTCAACACGTTCAGCCAGGCATCGGAATGGTCGCGCGAAATGCGGAGGGCGCTATTCGCGAACGGTTTTTCGGTTTCCCGCAACTGCTCCAGATCAGTCTCGACGACCTCAGTCGCGCTTCGAAAATGGCGCCGCAGGCCCGGCTCGACGTAAAGCTTCCACTCCGCGCAAAATTCCTTTTCGTTAGGCGAAGCCGGCCGGCTGAAAAGCCGATCTTCGGCCGCCGGGACCGCTTCGGGGTTGGTGCTGGCGGGAATCTGTCGCAACAATTCGGCCAGGAACGGATCGATCTCGCTGATCTCGAGCGAGCCGTTGTTGCGCGAGACCTCCATCTTATTGCATCTGCTCGATCGTCGCGAGGAGGAGATAGCCGTGCAGTTGTTGCACGAATAACTCCGCTCGTTCCCGCACTCCGCTCCACAAAATCGAATGGCCTTTGCGATGCACCTCGAGCATGTGCATCTCCGCCTTTTCCTTCGGGTAGCCAAAGACCTTTTGGAAAACCATCGTGACGTAGCTCATTAGATTCACCGGATCGTTATGCACGATCACATTCCATGGCAGGTCGAGCGTTTCCCTGGTTTTGGTTTTGTCGGTGATAGCCGGGGTTTCGACAGCATTGGCAATCTCCGGAAACGCTTGCATAGGAACGA
This sequence comes from Chthoniobacterales bacterium, assembly GCA_036490855.1. Lineage (GTDB taxonomy): Bacteria > Verrucomicrobiota > Verrucomicrobiia > Chthoniobacterales > UBA10450 > Palsa-1392. Next base: position 795 of record DASXDC010000307.1, on the reverse strand, counting down.
ACAAACTGACTCAGCCTTTGCCCGGCCACTGCGGGAAACTCCGTAGGCGAACGAGCCAGCGCATAACGAAAAGAATAACACGCGAAGCGCGTGAAGCAACGCCCGAACCACCTCGCCGCCCGGGTAAATTTGGTGCATCAACCGCGGTCGCCCCGGCGATTTGATTCAACAAACAACGACCTTCGGATTATTCGCGCGCAGCAATCCGGACGATACGTTCCTGCATCGCGTGCATCTGGCGGCGCGCCGCTGGTTCGTGATCGTCGAAACCGCGAAGGTGCAGGAGACCGTGCACGAGATAAAGCCGCAGCTCGTGCCCGAGCGAAGTCTGAAAAGCCGTCGCCTGCCTTTGCGCCGTCTCCACGCTGATAAAGATTTCGCCGTGCTGGAAAGTGATGACGTCGGTCGGACCTGCGATCTCCATGAAGCGACAATGCAGGTCGGCGATCCGGCGGTCGGAAACGAGCAGGACGCTGATCTCGTCGTTATTCGTTAGGCCAGCGTTCCCTTCCTGCCGACAAAGAGGGAGCGCCCGCTGCGCGAATCGTTCGAGCGCGCCGCGATCCAACGCGACCTTACGCTGCAAATTTCGGACGGAAATTCTGGCCGGCGAACGATTGTCCTTTTTCATCCTCGTCCTGCTGGATGAAGAGAAAGGAGCCGCCGGTAAAGCATTTCCAGCTTCGGCAGTTGCACGCCGGCAGCCTGCCCGCGCCGAAGCGCTTCGCCCCAAATCGACTCCACTTCCAAGGGCCGTCCGGCGAGAAAATCCAACAGCGTCGAGGGCTGGAATTC
>DASXDC010000306.1:0-6193 GCA_036490855.1 Chthoniobacterales bacterium | reverse complement strand
TTAGTTATCGCGCCGTGTGACGTAGAGACCGCGGTTCTTTGGACACTGAGGAAGGAGAACCACTTGCTCGATTCCGTGGGGACCTGCGGCCCCAAAGGGCCGCGGTTATTGGTTGTTTGTTCTTTGTTAACGGCAGCCGGTCCACGGGATTGGGGAGAATCGCTTGCTCGATCCGCGGGACCGACAAGGCAAAGTGCTTTGACCCCGAAGCAAGTTGCTTTGACCTCGAAGCACCGTGCTTTGACCTCGAAGCACCGTGCTTTGACCTTGAAGCACCGTGCTTTGACCTCGAAGCACCGTGCTTTGACCTCGAAGCACCGTGCTTTGACCTCGAAGCACCGTGCTTTGACCTCGAAACACCGTGCTTTGAGGTACAGTTTGTGGAGTGGTAGGGTCCGCCTCCCAACATCTCGTGGTTGTCCCGGAAATGGGACGCTTCCGCTTGTCGGACCGGTGGCGAGTTGGTCCGGGCGGTTGCGGCACCCGATCGAGTTGAGTTTTGAAGCGTTCGGCGGTCGTAGAGCGCCGCTACATCTCGGCGGATTCGTGGCGGGCGGGGCGGGCGAAGCCCCAACTGACGGGAAGCTTGCCCTCGCCCTGGCCAGCGCCGCCGAGGAGCGGGAGAACGAAAAGATTGGCCAGAATATCGATGATCGTGCCGCCGAGCACGATGAGACCAAAACGCTGCGTCGGTGGGAAATCCGAGAGCGCAAAAATCGCGAAGCCGGCCGCAAAGATGACATCGGAGTAGACAATGCCCCGCCATTGCTCCCGGCGTCCGGCGACCCAGGCGGCCCAGCCGTTTTTCCCTGTCGCCTCGGCCCGGCGGACCCCGAAGACGAGGTGGATCATCGAGTCGATTGCAATCCCGATGCAGACGTTGGTCGCGGGCGCGGAGATGATGTCGACCGGGACGTGAAACCAGCCGACCGCGCCTAACATATAGAGGGGGACGAGAAGGAGGCTCGCGATCATGGCGAGCGCGCCGCGCCAGGAGCGCGCGACGAGCCAGGCGATGGCGACGAAGAAAAGATTGAGCCAGAAAAGACCGGTGACGAGACTGGAGGCGACCAGTTTCGCCAGCCGTCCCTGAAGGTAATAGACGCCGCCGACCAGGTCGGTCGCGAAGCCATGTCTGCGGGCGATGGCGCGGAGTTTGTTCACCACCACGAGGCGCGGCTGCGTGCGGCGGCTTTCGTTCATCCGGATGAGAAAGAGTGTCTCCGCCCGATCGTCACTCACGAAACTCTTCGCGATCCGGGCATGCTTCGGCTCTTCGAGGATGCGGGTGATTGTTTCGTAGCTGAGGAAGAACGAGAAAGGCGTGCGATCGCCTTCCGCGAGGAGCGTCGGAAGGGAGATGACGGTGCCGACGTCCTTGTCATCTTCCAGGGCGCGCTGGAACGACCACATCCTTCTGTAAGCGTCGTCGGTCGTGAGCGTGCCACCACCGGCGGCGGAAACGACCAGCTCGAGCGGATTAGAGCCTCCGTGGCGATCGACATACTCGAGGTCGTCGCGCAGCTTTTCGTTAGGCTTAAAATAAGCGAGCAGGCTCGGGTCGGTCTCGAGTCTCGTTAGGCCAAAAGCGAGACCGCTGCCGAGGAGAATGATGATGAGCGAGGGGACGACGAAGCGGTGCTCCCAAAAGCCGCGCGGGACCACCGCGTCGAGGAGCTTCGTCTGCTTCGGGGCCGACGATCGGAGAAAGGGCGGATACAGCAGGTAGGCGCTGCAGAAAGCGACGACGGTGCCGAGCACTCCGCCAAAGCCGAGCTCGCGCAAAGGCTGCGCCTGCACGAGGAGCAGACTCCCAAAACCGAGCGCAGAACAGATCATCGACCAGAAGGATGCGGGCAAAGTCATGCGCCGCGCGGCGAGCGCGAGCTCGGGAAGTTCGCTTTCACGTTTCGCCAGCGTCTGCCAGTTGAACGTCATGTAGACGAGGTGCGACAAGGTAATGATGAAAACGATCGTGCCGAGATTGACCGTCAGGACGCCAATCTTCTGGCCGAGCAAAGCGCGCAACAACAGCGTGAGCAGGACCGCGCTCGTGCAGGTCGCGAGCATCCCGATAAAAATGCGGAGGGAACGAAACATCACCGCCATCGTCAGGCCAAAAAGCAGAACGGCAGTGAGAGTGAAATACCAGAAGTCGTGCGCCAGGCTCCGCCGGATTTGCTCGACGACGTAAGGCGCGCCGGCAAGATGGATGCGGAAGCCGTCGCCATCCATTTCCTGCGCGATCCGCTCCAACTGACGGATCGGTTTTTGCAGGTCTCTTCCTTCGAGGAAAACAATCACGTTGCTCGACTTGCGATTGTTCGCGAGCAGGAGCCGGCTCCAGAAAGGACTCTCGGACGCGTCGGGATAATTCTTCGGGCCTTCGGCAAGACTCTTAACTGCCGCGACCTGATCGATCTCGTGGATCTGTCTCGTTAGGCGCGAGATCCGGCTCAGATAACGCTCCGAGGAAATATCAGGCGCAGCGACGGCCAGAATGAGCTCCGGCCGCGACGGAAAACGCTTCTCGATTTTGCTCGACTGGCGAAACGACGGATCGCGGCTCGAGAAAAAGAAGCTCTGGTCGACGACCGGCTTGAGATCGACAAAAGCGGCGACGAGACCGAAGAGCGCCAGCGTCACCGCCAGGACCCACCAATGCGCTCCGGCGGGGATCGGGAAATCGAAGAGAGCCGGCAATTTCTTTCCGCGGTTCGGCATGAAGAAGGCGAAGGTTCAGGAGGAATTCGTTTCCGGAGCGACAAAACGCGGTATTCGTTCCGGCAAAGTCGGTTCTCCTCCGCCGCTCAGGCCGCGGCGTTCGCATGACAATCTTCACTCCGGCCAGCATATTGCGGCGTGACCAGCTCCCGCCGCTCCATTGTGCTCATCGGTTTCATGGGCACCGGCAAATCATCCGTTGGGCGGCAGCTCGCCCGGACAACCGGCTGGCCGTGCTACGACACCGATCAGTTGATCGCGACCGCGCTCGGCCTGCCGATCACGGAGATTTTTTCCACACTCGGCGAGGAACGATTTCGCGATGAGGAATCCGCCGTAATCGAAGCGCTTGAGATCGATCGACCGTCGATTGTCGTGACGGGCGGTGGCGCGGTTTTGCGGGCGAAGAATGTCGCGCGTCTCCGCGAACTCGGGACGGTCGTTTGCCTGACGGCTGATCTCGCGACTCTCCGGAAGCGGCTTGCGCAGCATGGGAATCGACCGCTTCTGCAAACGGAGAATCCGTCAGAGACTTTCGAGGCGCTCCTGCGCGTCCGAGAAGCATTTTATCGGGAAGCGGCGGACCTGACGGTCGATACTTCCGCCCTCAACCACGAACAGGTCGCGGAAACCATTCAGGATTCCCTTGCCCTCGTCGGCTGAGATCAAAGTCGAGTTGGTCCGGCGGGCGCGCGCGCTCGGCTTCGACGATTGCCGGATCGCGCGAGCGGAGCGGCCGCGGCATGCGGCGGAATTTCGCGACTGGCTCGAAGCGGGCGCGGCGGGCGAGATGGAATGGCTGGCGCGCGGGGCGGAGAAACGGTGCCAGCCGGAGGAGGTCCTGACGGAGGCGCAATCGGTCATCGTCCTGACGCTGAACTATTGGCAGAGCGACAGGAACGAAGGCAGGCGAAAACAAGGGGGCCGGATCGCTCGTTATGCATGGGGCGATGATTACCACGACGTGATGGAACCGAAGCTGCGCGAGCTGGCGGCATTTCTCTCCTCGTTAGGCGGAACGCAGAAAATTTACGTCGATACCGGGCCGGTCCTGGAGCGGGATTTCGCCGCGGAAGCGGGCATCGGCTGGCACGGCAAGAGCACGATGTTGCTCAATCGCGAGCTTGGGACCTGGTTTTTCCTCGGCGAGATTCTCAGCACGCTCGAGCTTCCGCCCGACCCGCCGCAGGTCGCCCGCTGCGGTTCGTGTTCGCGCTGCCTCGAGGCCTGCCCGACCGGCGCGATCACCGCGCCGCATCGCCTCGATGCCCGGCGCTGCATTTCTTACCTGACGATCGAACTGAAAGGGAGCATCCCGCTCGAGCTGCGCCCGTTGATCGGCGATCGCATTTATGGCTGCGACGATTGTCTCGACGCCTGCCCCTGGAACCGCTTCGCCCGCATCTCGCGCGAAAGCGCGTTCGCCGCCCGGCCGGCTGTGACCGAAATGGCGTTGCGCGATTTCCTCGCGCTCGATGAGGCGAACTTTCGGGAAATCTTTCGCGGCTCGCCGATCAAGCGCATCAAACGCCGCGGCTTTCTGCGCAACGTCTGCGTCGCGCTCGGGAATGTCGGGACGGAAGAAGACCTGCCCGCGCTGGGAGTGGCGGCGCAGGATTCCGAACCCCTGATCGCAGAGCACGCCCGCTGGGCGATCGAGCAAATCCGCGCGCGCCATTCATCGCCCGCAATCGGCGCTCAGCTCTGAGCGGGTTCGTCATCTTCTCCACCGCGAATGCACGCGAAAAGTTTGCATTGATCCGAAGAGCCGTTAAACCTCCCTGAGCAATTCAAGCCGCTATGCATCAAGCTGCCATCCCCTCACCGTCCGTTCGCCGCAAACGCAAATCCCGCCGCAGGCTTTACATCTGGCTCGGGATTGGCGGCCTCGTCCTTCTTCTCATCATCGGGTCGATCGTCTCCGGCAAGCGCGAGCAGCCGATCCCGGTCACGACCGAAAAAGCAACCCGGCGGACGATTGTCGAAACCGTTTCTGCGACGGGAAAAATCCAGCCGGAGACGGAAGTAAAAATCTCCCCGGAAGTCGCAGGCGAAATTATTGACCTGCCGGTCGAGGACGGGACGGAGGTGAAGAAAGGCGATTTGCTTTTGAAGATCCGACCTGATTCCTACAAGGCGTTGCTCGAACAGCAGCAGGCCGCGATCTCGACGGCGGAATCAGTCAGCGGCCAGCAAAAAGCGGCGGTGGAAAAGTCCGAGCAGGATTTGAAACAGGCGAAGGATCTTTATCAAAAAAAGCTGATCTCACAGACGGAAATGCTGGCCGCGCAAACGACTTACGATGCCGCGAAATCGATGTATCAATCCGGCCTGCATAGCATCGAAGGTGCGAAAGCAAGCTCGAGCCAGGCGCGCGATCAGCTTTCCAAGACGACGATTTTCTCGCCGCTCGATGGCGTCGTGACGGTGCTGAACAGCAAGCTGGGCGAGCGGGTCGTGGCGACGAACCAATTCGCCGGCACCGAGGTGATGCGGGTGGCCGATCTGAACCGCATGCAGGCCGTCGTGGATGTGAATGAGAACGATGTCGTGCACGTGAAACGCGGCGATTCCGCACAGGTTTCGATCGATGCCTATGGCGACCGGAAATTCAGTGGCAAGGTCGAAGAGATCGCCAACACCGGCAAAACCACCGGCACCGGCACGCAGGAGGAAGTGACCAACTTCGAAGTCAAGATTCAGCTCAACGAGCACCAGATGCGCCTCCGGCCCGGCCTCAGTTGCACAGCCGACATCCAGACCGACAAGGTCAACAACGTCGTCGCGGTCCCGATCCAAAGCGTCACGATTCGCACCGGCGACAGCAACTTAAGCCCGGAAGAAATCGAGCAGAAAAAGCAGTTGAACGACGCGAAGGAAAAAGCCGACAACAACGCCCAGGTCGAAAACGAGCGCCTCGCCAAGCTCCAGCAAAAGGAAGAGCGCGAGAAGCTGAAGAAAGTCGTTTTCCTGAAGAATGGCGGGAAGGCGAAAATGATCGAAGTCACGACCGGGATCGCGGACGACGCCAACATCGAGATCAAGAGCGGCGTCAAGCCCGGTGACGAAGTGATTTCCGGCAGCTACAGCGCGATCAGCCGCAAGCTGAAAGACGGCGCTCCGGTCGTGATCGAGAAGCCGGGTAAAAAATGAGAACCTTCAGCGGAGCGGAAGCGAACAAGTTTTCCCACCTCCATTTCCTCCACGGCCTTCGCCATCTCCGCGCCTAGACATGAGCCCGACTGCCGGCATGCGCGCCCCCGGCCCGCTCGTTATCGACATCGAGAACATCACGAAGCAATACGTGATGGGCGAAGAAATCATCCACGCTTTGCGCGGGATCACGCTGCAGATCCGGCGCAATGAATACCTCGCCGTCATGGGCCCGAGCGGCAGCGGCAAATCGACCCTCATGAACATGCTCGGCTGTCTCGATACGCCCAGCTCCGGACGCTACGAATTCAACGGC
>DASXDC010000305.1:0-3060 GCA_036490855.1 Chthoniobacterales bacterium | reverse complement strand
CGTGGCCACAGCATTCCGAAGGAGCGGCACGTCAATCTCTATCTCGAGCAGCAGGCGCAGGACATCATGGAGCGGCGATTCATCCTCGCCAAGGCCGGAACGTCCTTGAAGGAAGCGCTCGGCGCCGAGAGCGCGGACGATTCGCGCGCCATAGTCGTCGAACGGGAGGGCCGGATTACCGGTCTCGTGCCGCCCCGCTCGGGTCTATGGATGGAGTCGATCAGGAATCCGGAGATTCCGATCGACCGATTTGTCGAAGGACGCATCGTCGTCTGCCGGGACGTCGATATTCTCAGCCTCGTGTTCGCGCGGTTGAAACGCCGACGCGGAGGAGCCGCCATCGTCTTCAGCGGCGATGGTCGGCCGAGGGCCAGCGACGTGGTCGGCATCATCACCAAACGTGCGATCGCCGACGCGGTAATCAACAATTTCGAGGAATGACCGTTTCGCTCGCGACCTCGCGGACGCCGAGCCGTCCGCGGAGCCGCGGCGCACCCTTCCAGGAGGAATCGCCGATCCGCATTAACGTCTCGACAACCTATATTCCCGAGGTTTTCCTGAGGATGGTGAACCCGGTTGGGGGAAACGGCGACATCGCAACGGCTTGTTCAGCATTGCGGCTCAAAAATTCGGTCGACGAAGCGCCGTCTCGCGGAATCCGAGCTGATTTTTCATGGTCAATCGACGGTCTCTTGAAGGCGAGGTTCCCGAGGACATTTATCGCGCGCAGGTCGACGCGATGTACTGCGACTTCAACTCGCTCTGGATCGGGGCGTTCGCGGCGAGTCTGATGACGCTCTGCGTCAGCTTCGAATCTGCAAAACTCGAGTTCGCGATAATCGCATTCGGCCTCGCCTTGGTGGGGCTCCTGCGCTGTTTCGTGATGAGCATCTATAATCGCCCGGCAATCGTCGTTCGAGGCGCGGACGCGCTCCGGAGATGGGAGATTTCATATGTCGCCGGAGCGGCCCTGCATGTCGGCCTGTTGGGCGCTTCCTGCATAATGGCGTTTGCGAACGGCGATTCGTTCGCTCAGGTGACGACTTTGACCGTCACCGCCTTCTTCCTGATCGGCATCCCGGGCCGGAATTTCGCCAGCAACCTGCTCGCAAATGTGCTCCTTTTGATCGCCGGCCTGTTGATATTCACGGCCTTGAGCCTGGGCGGGGGATATTACTGGTTCCTTGGGTTTCTTGTCGTGCTTCCCTCTTTCCTCACGATGAGGAAGATCTCGTTTCGATTGCGAGGAGTTTATCTCGATGCCTTGCTCAAGGCGCGGGACGTGAGCGTGCTGGCCGATAGATTCGACACGGCTCTGAACAACATGCCCCATGGACTGGCAATGCTGGACAACGATGGAAGGGTCGTCGTGACCAACCAGCGTCTCCTTGATCTATTGAAGTTGCAACCGAGCTTCAGCGACACGAAGGCCACGATCGAGGAGTTGCTTCACCATTCCGCTGAGGCAGGCGGGGTCTGCAAGGACGAGATAAGCGAAGTCGTAGATGGATTGCATTTGAGGATCGGCGGCCAAGCCTTCGAAGAACTCCTTCTGCAGACGACAAATGGCCGCACGCTAGATTTGACCTTGCAACCCATGTCCAACGGAGGCGCGGTTGTTCTGTTCGAGGACGTGACGGAACGAAAGATTACGCAAGCGCGCATCAACGAACTGGCTCGGTTCGATTCATTGACGGGCCTACCCAACAGGACGGAATTCCACGAACGCGCGGAAGATATATTGAGTTCGGCGCCGAGTTCGTCTTGCGCGGTGATGTTCGTCGATCTGGATCAGTTCAAACAGGTGAATGACACGTTGGGTCATACGGTGGGCGATAAATTGCTCCGCGCGGTCGCCGAACGCCTGCTCACTACGACGTCTTTGACCGATCTCGTCGCCCGATTCGGCGGCGATGAATTCGTCGTTCTTCTGCGCCCTGCGACGGACCGTTGCTACGTCGCGGGAATCGCCCGCGCGATCATCGAAGACCTGTCGAAGCCCTATCAGATCGGCGACCATCAGATCGGCATCGGCGCCAGCATCGGAATCGCGATCGTCTCCGAGAATTGCGTCGACATCGGCTCGCTCCTGCGCAACGCCGACATGGCGCTCTATCAAGCAAAGGCGGAGGGCCGTAACACATGGCGGTTTTTCGAGGCCGAATTGGAGATCAAGGCACAATCCCGCCGCAACCTCGAATTCGATCTTCGCCGCGCGTTCGACAAAAACGAGTTCGAACTGCACTTTCAGCCCATCTATAATCTCGCGAAGAAGAAGTTCTCCGGCTGCGAAGCCCTCATCCGCTGGAACCATCCGACGCGGGGAAAGGTGCCCCCAGCGGTGTTCGTGCCGGTAGCGGAAGAAATGGGACTCATACTCCAAATGGATGATTGGGTGCTGCGAAACGCCTGCTTGGCCTGCGCGGCGTGGCCGACCGACGTGCGTGTCGCGGCGAACATATCGGCTCTGCATTTCAGGGACCGGCAAGTCGTCGAATCGGTAAGAACCGCGCTCCAGGAATCCCAATTGGCCCCGCACCGACTCGAAATAGAGTTGACGGAAACGGCGTTGGTGCAGAATATCCAGATGACCCGCTCGGTCCTCACCGAATTGCGCCAGATAGGCGTTCGGATTTCTCTGGACGATTTCGGAACGGGATATTCCAGCCTGAGTTATCTCAATTCGCTGCCGTTCAATAAGATCAAGATCGACCGTTCGTTCCTGCGCGGTCTCGAGCGTGAAGGCAGAGCGCTCAAGCTGCTCAACGGCATCACCCGTCTCAGCGCCGATCTGGGCCTGCTCGTGGTGATGGAAGGCGTTGAAACCGAGGAAGAATTCAAGCTGATCACCGACTATACCGCAGTCGATGAAATCCAGGGGTTTCTCTTGAGTCGACCGGCGCCAAACAAAGAAGTTTCCGCGCTCTTCAACGGGAGAAAGCTTTCGGCGGCATGACCATGAGCCACTTTCCGTATAGTCAGGGTCACATCGTCATTGCGAGCGCAGCGAAGCAACCAGGGGCCGCATCACGTAGCCCCTGGGTTGCTTCGTCGCTTCGC
>DASXDC010000304.1:0-7244 GCA_036490855.1 Chthoniobacterales bacterium | reverse complement strand
TCGTGATGCGCGACTTTGCTCGGTTCCTTTTCGGGGTCTTTTCATAGGTAAATTCGGCCCGGGTGAAGAGGCCGCGCCGGATCTCCTCCGGGCCGGATCGAAGGACCGGGAAAAATAAAGGAAAAAAAGTTTGGCTGGCGGCCGGTGAGAAAAAACGGGGAAGAGGGCGGGGAAATAGGAGGCCTATTTTCTCACTCAAAAATGAGAATGAGAATACGCAACGGGCGCTGAAAAGCCTGGCAGAAGTCTTGTTCTGTCTTCCGAATGAACGAAGGGATAAGACCGCGAATTGCGAGACTTCACCTTGGGCACGAGTGAGTTTCCGCTAGGCGACAGACTGCGACGATGAGGCGTTGCGTATATTGTCTGAGGCGTCGCACATACGATGTTACGCGTCGCTTATGCGATTGTCATACATGCGCATACATGGTATGGCATCGCCCATACGCGGTGGGAGCCTGCAGATGCGCGGTGGGGGGCCGCACATACATTTGGAGCCGTTGCACATACGCTCTGAGGCATCGCGCATACGATCTGGTGTGTCGCTTATGCGATTGTCATACACACGTGTACACATTGCGGCGTCGCACATAGGCGGTGGGAGCGGGGACATGCCTAGTGGGGCATCGCACATCCGTCTTACGGTGTTGCGTATCCGCGGCTGCGCGCTGCATATTCGCCCTGCGGCGCCGCGCATGTGTGAATTCCATCATCGCATGCGATCTTCCGACTCCGATCTTGAAGCTGGAACGCTCGCAGTCGATTTACAGGATAAACCTTCGCCGGATGAATGATGTTCCCCGCGGTGGAGTTTGCATTGATTGCGAATCTTCGGTTACTATCGACGTGAGATGCTGTGCTATCCCGCCTCACCCGAGCCGCAGCGGCACCGGTTGGTCGCTATCTTGGTGGTCGAGTGGATCGCGATTTGTCTTGTGCTTCTTTGGGCGGCATCACTGGTCCTTGCATCTCCCGGTCGATTCCATCCGATCGCGCCTAGCGCGGCGCTGTCGCCTCTGGCGGACTGGGTACGCGGGACGGGTGAAGAGACAGTAATGCGCGGACCCATCGCCGCCGCTTTTGGCATGGGAGAGAACGACCTATCTGTGCGAGAGCGCGGCTTCAGAGGAGATGGCGAGCGGTTAACACACGTGTGTTCAGTTGCCGACGGGCCCACCGGCGCTGCAATATTTCTGGGTTTGGTCGACGAGTCGACTGGAGACGCCACAATTTGGCGAGCCACCGGGGCAGGCGATCTCGTCTCCACGGTGAGATTTCTCGGCGGTCAGGCTATGCAGGCCACGAGTGCGCAACCTCAAACCTCGTTCATTTCCGAGAAGGATTACATGATCCGACAGATGCGAGCACAATCGTTTCGACTCGATCCGGCCCCGCCGCACGAGCCTAGTCCGCACGCTTCACCAGAGGTGATTGTTCGCAGCGGCCAAGACAAACGACTCCTGCCGTCTGAATGGTTGATCTTCCTCTTCCGGCCTTGGTCGCTGGCCGGCGTTGCCATTGTCTTTGCTCTCGCACTTTTCAACCCGCATCGCGATTAGGAGCGTCTGCGAAGATGGACGAACAAGATTCTTTGCTTCTTGAGCTGATGTTGCAGGCTGAAGTTTTTTGCAGCCAGGTGGAGGCGGCGGCGAAGAAAACACTCTCGATCCCCGAAATGTGCGAGTTGAGCTTGAAGATCAGTCAATGTCGTGGCGCGCTGTATCATCTTCAAGATAAGTACGAGAGCGATCAGCTGACCATCACCGATTCTACCGTCTGCGCTGACTTCAGGCAGCTAATGATGGCGATTCTTTGGGTAAATTTTCTCGGCTCGGCCGTGATCGACGCCCGGCTCTACCGAAAACTGGTGCAGATAGAATCCGGGTTTACCTACCTTCTAATTTCCCGCAGAGAACAGTCGTCCACCGGTGGCACCTAAGAGCTGCGCTCGTTCCCACCAGAAAGCGCCCATGTTCCTTCTCCCTGTCGGACGAAGCGAGGATCGTTCCGAAGTTTCACCCCGACCGAGGAAAAGGCGACGGGTCGAACCATCGATATTCTCGAAAACAGCTCGAATTGCGTCATTGGTTGACCGTACTTTTCCAATATCGAAGCAGCCGCGTCCGTAATTGTCCGCTTCTTACGGCGCTCCCAGTCCACAAGAAGCCAGAACCCATTTCGGCCGACTGGCTTAAATCTCTTATCGTCCGAAAGAGTCCCGATAATGGTTTCGTAGCTGACCTTTCGGTCTTCCTTGAGAAACGGCGCAATTAGCCGTGCGAGCTCGGAGACGTGCGTTGGTTGCTCTTGCATTCCCAGCGCCCTCGCCAATTGGTCGCCCAGTGTTGTGAGATCCTCCGGGCTATATTCGTATACTTTCGAACTATCTGATCGGTGGACGATCGGGAGGGCCCCAAGAATAGCCGCCATGTCCCGGGCTGCTACGTTCACACCTTTCTGACGGAGAGCGCGAATCAAGGTAGGAGCGGTGGCGCCACTGGGAAATTTCCTTTTGAGCAGTTTATGTGCTTTCAGCACTGCTTGCCGGAGAGGCAGGGCACTTTGCCCGGCTGGAAGAATCGCAGGCTGAAACCCCCGCCCACGAAAGCGTATCAATTGAAAACCAAGTAGCTCCAATAATGTGACCTCGCTATCGCCTAGGCGATTGCGAGTTGTGCCGCATCGCATCTTCAATATCCCGTCCCAGATCTCGGCGGAGATTGCTCCGTGTCTTGCGCCAGCCAGATCGGCCCTCAGAGCCTTAAGATGGGCGGTGAATTCCGGCGCAAACCTAAATCGGCAGCTTTCATAATCGTCCTCCAACAATGCCTTCCGCACCCGAAGTAGCCAGTCCCGTTTGAGCCGATTTAACTCGCGCCGATCCAAATGGGTTTGCTTTGCCACCTCCTCTAACCGAACCGCCGGCTTATCTAAAGGGAAGAGATACTCACTCGCCAGCATCGACGCCCTTTTTGGCCCCTGTAGTTGCAGTGCTCTCTGTAGGATCCGGATGAACTCATCAGCGGATTTTTCGCCAACACCGGGCGGGCTTGCGGCTGAAAGGACTGGGATGTGTCGAATCTTAGCGTACTTCTCCCAGTCGACCTCGCCTCTGGTGCTCACGCTTTCGCAAAGCCCTTCTAGTAGCCCAATGACAGCCGAGAAAGTCTTTTGTCCCGTCGGAAACGGATTCCTTATACCGGTCCGAGCGGCGCGGACGAGGCAACCGATAGTTAACAATCGGCGTTTGGAGAAGGCAGCGGCGGCTGCAGTCCCCGGGTGCAGAGATCCGACCGGCAGCACTAGGTCCCTCTCCGACAGACGCTGTAAATGAAGGCTTGCGAAATAGATCGTGGCCGGAGAGCAAGCGCTGAATCGCTCCCTTCTAAACCTTTCCCAGCCCAATTGCCGGTCCCTTTCGATGTGGGTTCTGAGTCGCTCAAGTACCGTATATAGTTCCTTGCGGACCCGCCAATTCCAGGCTCCGGAGTCATGCTTTGCCGCCTCGATCAGGCCGCCGATGACTTCATTTTCTGAAAGGGCTAGTCGGGTGCTTTTCGTCGGCCTGCAGATGCCCGATCGGTAGTGCGAGAAGCCACGGGTCAAGCAGCTTCTCAAGTGCAAATGCTATTTCGGGGATTTTCAATCCTCTCTTCCGCCTTGGTAGCGTTCTCTCTTCTCGTGAAAGGCACGCATCTGCGCGCTGAAAGCCGATGTCGAGATCTGCAATCGACCAAAGAGGCTGATCGCTTGGAGTTTTCCGTCACTGCTTTCCCAAGAAATCGATTCGATCCGCGTTTTCCATTGTCTTCCTTCTCCCTCGTTCGCATTCAGAACGCGCCCGATTTCATCGGGCGATAAGGAGAAACCCGTTTTGCTCCCGCCGAGCTTCATAAACGTTTCGCAGACACTTCTGTCGTTTTGAAAGGAAACAGCCACGAGGAAATTCCGGAAATTATAGAGCTCCTGCTCGTTCCCAAGATCGTCCCGCGACGATGGCAGACCCGAAGAGGAATAACGCATTTCCACCTCGCTTTTTGTCTCACCGACGCGGCCGAGCGTATCTTGCGCGGCGAAGAGGATCACGCCCGGGAGGAGTTTCAGCAGTGCTGCTATGATCGAAGCGCGCCAAGGTCGCAAACGACCAGATTTCCCTTCTTGGTGGCCTGCGCGTTTTTCGTGATCTACGCGGTGATCCATTTTATTGCCCGCCGCCACCCGCGACCATCGTCCCGAACGAGCATCGGCCTCTAAGTTCGCCAGTGGTAGATGGGGACGCGCGCGGCGCCCTCGATTATGGGTTAAAAATTGCATAGATGACGACCGCAAGGCCGATCACGCTCAGAACGAGAAGTATCCAGAGGGCCGGACTCATTTGGCAATGACATCAAATTCGGTCGGCTGCTGCCAATGAAATCGGATGTGGCTCGAGCGGGGTTTGATCGAGAGGAGCATCTCGACCAGCCAGCCCCTGCCTCCAAAGCGCGCGCGATGATCTTGGAAAGCCGACGGTCGCGAGGGCAGCTATATTCGGGTAGCCAATGAAAACGATCGAAGTCCGACCATCAAAAAAACTCAGGAACGCATGGGCCGTCTTCGAAATGGCCCGGTGTCGAGCCTGCCTTCACGGGCCCCGACGCCAAAGAGAAAGCGATCAGCTATGCCAAAGGCCGCTTAGGCGGAGCGCCGATCGCTGAGATCCACCTCTTCGACGACGCGGGCCAAACCGTCGTCGAAAGAATCGAGATCGATGGCGGCAGCAAATACGGCCCCCCCTCATGACCTCGGAGCTGTTCACCTCAGAAATACTCGCCAAGATCGAGGTTTATCCGCTTGCCAGCAACGTTTCCTCAGGATCGCGAGATTCTTGTCGAAGCGATTCGCCAGCCTTGCGGCGACCGTGGTGGCAACCTGCAATCGCCCTGTGCTCTCGCCGCGGAGACGCCGGGATGAACAATCCTTTCGGGTCGTCTGGGGCGAGATCGCGCCTCAGCATTTCCCGACGCGCGCTCCCGAAAGAGGAAAATCTGCCGGACTGTAACCGCGCTTCAGCCGCGCTGGTCATCAAATATGCGGCTTCGTTCCGCCATCTGAAATGTTGACCTCTCTCTCGACCCGCGATTGGAATTATCAGAGCGCCGCCCATCTTCTGAATCGGGCCGGCTTCGGCGGCACCCCGGAAGAAATCGAGGCGGCCCGCGCCGCCGGGCTGGACGCGACGGTCGAGCGCCTCCTCCATCCGCCGGAGGAACCCGCCGCTCCCTCTGATTCTCCGGCGCCCTCCTGGACCCAGCCAAAAGATGTGCGCGAGGTGCGGGGCGAGCTGCATCGCCTGCGGAAAAATCGCGCCGAAAATCGCCCGCAGCTTCGCGCGATGGTGCAGGAACGGCGCGACGAGCTGCTCGATCTCCGCCTCTGGTGGCTCGGGCGAATGCGCGCCGGCCCGGCCCCCTTGCGCGAGAAGATGACGCTTTTCTGGCACGGCCATTTCGCGACCAGCGTGCAGAAGGTGCGGGAAACCTACTGGATGTGGCGGCAGAACGAGATGTTTCGCCAGCACGCTTTTGGCAATTTCCGCGAGCTGCTCGGCGAGGTCTCGCGCGACCCGGCGATGATGATCTATCTCGATCTGGTGCGGAGCCGAAAGCTTCACCCGAACGAGAACTGGGCGCGCGAGCTGATGGAGCTCTTCACCCTCGGCCTCGGTCAGTACACGGAAGAGGATGTGCGCGAATCGGCCCGCGCCTTTACCGGTTACCGGATCGATCTCGCGAGCGAGCAATTCCGTTTTGAGCGCCGTCTCCAAGATACCGGGCGCAAGACTTTTCTTGGGCAGACCGGCAATTTCACCGGCGACGACATCCTCGACCTGATCGTCGCCCAACCGGCCTGTGCGCGATTTATCGGACGCAAAATCTGGCGCTTCTTCGCCGAGGATGAGCCGCCCGCGCCGATCGTCGAGGCGGTTACGGGCGCGCTTCGGGAAAATCGCTTCGAGCTTCAACCGGTCCTGCGGGAAATTTTTCGCTCGGCGGAATTCCATGCGCCGCGGGTGGTGCGGGCGCAGATCAAGAGCCCGATCCAGTTCATCATCCAAACCTGCCGATTGCTCGAGACCGATCTGCCGCCGGCTTCCGTCACCCAGCTCGCCCTCCAACAAATGGGCCAGATGCCGTTCGCGCCGCCGAACGTGAAAGGCTGGGACGGCGGCAAATCGTGGATCAGCACTGCGACGCTTCTTTTTCGCTACAACTTCGCCGACTACCTCCTCAATGGCACCGGCGACAACCCGAACGCGCCCGAAGCCGTCCGCCGGGCGCCGACTGATCTGAGAAGGATCATCCCGGAGGAGCTGCGCGCGAAACCGGCGGAGCTGCTCGCGCATCTCGCGCGGCGGCTTTGCCAGACCCAGCCGAACGAAAGACAAACCCACACTTTTCTCGCCTATCTCCAAACCCGCGCGCCCGATCGGAGCGACCAGACGATGCGCCGCCTCCTTCACCTCATGATGAGCACGCCACAGTATCAACTGACCTGAAAATTATCCGCCCGGATTAAGCCGGAACCTGCACGCCTGACGAACATGAACATTTCCTCGACTCTTCACACCCGCCGCCGTTTCCTTCGCACCTCGCTCCTCGGGGCGGCTGCTTCCTGGACGCTGCCGGTCTTTCTCGAGAAGACTTTTTTTACCCTCGACGCGCTCGCAGCCGACTCGCTCACCCAGGTCGCGACGGGGAAGGATGGACCAATCCTCGTCGTCCTCCAGATGGCGGGCGGAAACGACGGGCTGAACATGGTCGTGCCCTTCGCGGACGACGCTTATCACCGCGCCCGGCCGCAGCTCGCGCTTTCCCCCGATAAGATTCTCCGGCTCGATTCCTACGCCGGCTTGAATCCGAAACTGCTCGGCCTGAAATCGCTCTACGACGAGGGACATCTCGCGGTCGTCCAGGGTGTCGGTTATCCCAATCCCAACCGCTCCCATTTTCGCTCGACCGAAATCTGGCAGACCGCGTCGGACGCGGAACGGACGGAGCGGGAAGGCTGGCTCGGCCGCTATTTCGATAACTGCTGCGCCGGGGCCGATCCCACCATCGGGATCGCGATCGGGAATGAGATGCCGCAGGCTTTCACCGCCCGGACACCGACCGGGGTGGTTTTTTCCCGGCCGGAACAATTTCGCTTCAAGAGCCACGGCAAAATCGAGGGCGGCATGACAGAAGAAGAAGCATTCTTTCGCC
>DASXDC010000303.1:0-8747 GCA_036490855.1 Chthoniobacterales bacterium | reverse complement strand
CCCGCCGAATCCGTCTGCGACATCAGCTCGGAGCCCGCAGTTCACTGCATGACCGCGCGAGCTACGACGGGCGGATGTTTTGATTCATCCGAAAGAAATTTGTCGGGTCGTATTTTTTCTTCAGCTCAACCAGACGCTGGTAAAGCGAACCGTAGACGGAAGTGATGCGGTCGGTTTCGTCTTCAGTCATGAAATTAACGTAAGCGCCCTCGCTCGCGAACGGTTTCGAGCGAGCAAAGAACTCCCGTGCCCAAGAAATGACTGCGGCGTCCTCTGCCTGAGTCGCCCAACGACCGTGGACGTTTATGACGTAGCGTGCGTCGCGGCTCGAGTAGGCCATGGAGTCGGACGCGACGCGGGCAGTGGCGGCGCCGATCGAGGCGATGAAAATCTCGCAGTGGGGCGAGGGTAGTTTGCTCGCATATTCGATGATGGCGTCGAGGGCACCCTCGCTCAGGATGATGAAGTTGTGCGACTTCCAGTAGTTCCGTGCGCCGCGGGCGAGGAGAGGATCGAAGGCCTGCTGCCAGGCGACGTAAGGTTGCGACCCGACGTGTTCGCCGAGCATGCTGCCAAAATTTCGGAGCGGCGCGATCGCTTTCTTGCCTTCCGCGGGATCGCCCGCATAGAAGAGTGCGAGGACGACGATTTCCTTCCCGTGCACTTCCGTTTCGAGGAAGGGCAAAGGCGGCGCCTTTCGCGTCACCATCCAGACGGTCAACTCCTCGGGCATCGTTTCGGTGAAACGGGCAAATTGCCTGAGGACCGACTTCGCTTCGGCAAAGGGATAAACGATGAGTCCGCTCAGAACATTCGGGCCGACGGGGTGAAGCGCGAATTCGAACTTAGTGACGACGCCGAAATTCCCGCCGCCGCCGCGAAGCCCCCAGAAGAGATCAGAATTCTCATTCTCGCTCGCGCGGATCTGGCGGCCGTCGGCGGTCACGACCTCGGCAGAGAGAAGATTGTCAATCGTTAGGCCATACTTCCGGCTCAGCCAGCCGAAGCCGCCTCCAAGCGTGAGCCCGGCGACACCGGTGGTGGAATTAATCCCAAGCGGGGTGGCGAGCGCGTAAGCTTGGGCGGCAGCGTCGAAATCGGAAAGGAGGCAGCCGGACTCGACCTGCGCGCGCCGGGTGGTCGGGTCAACCGCGACGTTTTTCATGAGCGAGAGATCGATCATAAGCCCGTCGTCGCAGACAGCGTTGCCGGCGATGTTATGACCGCCGCTCCGGATGGAAACGAGGAGTTGTTGTGCGCGCCCGAACTTCACTGCCTCGACGACATCGACGGCCGATTGGCAGCGGGCGATGAGAGCTGGTTTGCGATCGATCGTCGCGTTCCAGATCTGGCGGATTTCGTCGTAGCTGTCATCACCGGGAAGGATGATTTTGCCGCGGAAATTCTTCCTCAATCGCTCGACGGCTGAGGTTTCAAACTGTCTCATGATGCAGCCTTGTGTTCGCTTCGTTCGCTCGAACAGAGCGAGCGAGAGCATTTATGCACCACGACCGGGTGGCGTCGAGTCCCGTCTTCCCCTCGTGAAAGCCCGTAGCCTAACGAAACTGGCCGAACCAGCGATAAGGGAAAGCGTCGCCCGGACAATCGGTCGGCCAGCGCGGCGGATTCATCTCGCGATGCGGGCGGACCGGGATTTCCTGCCGGTCCACCTTGCCGCAACGGGCGCGGAGATAGCGAATGAGTTCCTCGCACGATTCAAGTTGAGCGCGAGTCGGCTGATCGCGATTGAAATCGCCGACAAGGCAGATGCCTAACGAGATATTATTAAGATAATCGCTGTGGACGTGGCCGCCGTTGATCTGGCGCCGCCAGCGATCGCCAATCTCGATCTGCCCATTGCCAGAGGAGGTGCCGTTGCCGATCACGAAATGATAGGCGAGACCGTTCTTCATCCGGCGGACGTGGCGATGATAGTAATCGAAGATGCGGGCGTTGCCCTGCCGGGTGCCGCTGTTGTGCACGATGATGAATCTCCAGCGCTCGCGCAGGACGGGCGCGCGGTCGATCTCGCTTCGGACGGAGCGGGTGAGATATTTGTAGTGCTTGCCGAAAAGGTGGAAGGGGAGGAGAGAGAATCCGCGCGGCTTGCGGTAACCGGATTTCTGCACCACGACTTGCGCGGGCTCAGTCGGCCTCGGTGGCGCAGCGGTAACAACGGGTGCCGGCGCGGGCGTAGCGACAGCGGGCTGCGGGGTTGCCGACTCGTTAGGCGGAGGCGGACGCTCGGGAGTTTCTCCCTCTTCCTTTGGGCGCGGAGTGCGCGTGGGCTTTTCCCTCGGCTCGGGGATCGGCCTGGAACTTTTCTTTTTCTTGGCCGGCGGGTGCTGCGCCGGCTTCGGTCTGCGATGAGGTGTAGCGGAAGGTTCCGGCGTCGGCGTGGCGACGGTCCGCATCCGTTCCCGAGACTTGAGGAAGAGGGCTTTTTTTTGTTCCTCGGTAAGCTCGGCCCGAGTCGCATGTCCGAGGAGAATCGCGACGAGCAGAAGGCTGCTGAGCAGGAACGGCCAGGGCAGGATGATTCGCGGACGGCTCAAGGCTTGCGAATCGTTAGGCAGGCTCGGGTTCGGCTTCGCCGGCCACAGCATGTTCGGCGCGCGCGGCGGCTCGTTCACTTTCGCGCCGCAGGATGGCATTCAGTTTTCCCCCGAGCAAAAGGAGGAGGCAGGTGAGATACATCCAAGTGAGGAGCATGATGATGGAAGCGAGCGCGAGATAGGTCGGGTTGTAGCGATCGTAACGCGCGACGTAAAATTGGAAGAGCTTCGTCACCGTCATCCAGCCGAGGGAGAAGAAGATCGCCCCCGGCAGCGCCTGGCGGATGGTGAGGTAATTCTGCGGCGTGAGGAGGTAGAGGGCGAGGGCGAGGATGACGAGCGCGATCGCGGTGAAAGGCAGGTTCAGAGCCGCGACCCAATTCTGGAGCGGGACGTGCAGCTGGAAATTTACCTCCGCGATTCCGGCCAGCGCCTCGCCAAAAACGGTCAGGTTAAAGGCGAAGAGAATGGTGATTCCAAACCAGAAAAGAAGCAGGAGTGAGATGATGTATTTCGACCACCAATGCTTGTCCTCCGTGACGCCGTGGGTGCGGCTGAGCGCATGCGAGATCGTGGAGATGAACATCGTGCCGAGGTAAATCCCGAGGAGGACGCCGGCGGCGGTGAAGGTGCTGCTGGTCGGGGTGACGATGACGCTGGCCACGATCGTATCGAGAATTTCCTGCACCTTTGGATCGGGCGGGAGAAAAGCGCGCACGACGTCCAGCATCTTGTGGAGCTTGGCCGGGTCGGTGCCAAAGAGGCCGAGGAGGTGCCAGAGGAAGAGGAGACCGGGCGCGAGGGTGAAAAGAAACTGGTAGGCCATCTGGGCGGAAAGTCCGAGCGTGTCGTCGGTCGCCGTTTCCCACACGAGGCGGCGCACGACCCGGCCGGTTAAGCGCAGAAGCTTCATCGTCGCGCGAAGTTTACTTTGCCGCTCCCGGATTGCCATTAAACTCTCCGCCAGCGCCTTGGCCTAACGAGTGGAAAAACGGATCCTGATTTTGACCGCGGGCTTCGGCGAAGGTCACAACGCCGCCGCCCGTGGAATACGCGCTGGCCTCGGCGCCGTTTCCGGCGGGAGCGCGACGGTCGAGTTGCACGACATTTTCGCCGAGAGCTTCGGGGTCGTGAACGATTGGGCGCGGAAGAGTTACCTTTCGGTGATCAACCGCGCCCCTCGTGCCTGGGGCCAGTTCTACAAATGGCTCGACCGGCAGGAAAACTACAGCCGGCAAATGGGTTGGCTCTTCCTCGCCAGGGCGCGACTCAGCCAGCTCCTCCTGCGCTTTCAACCGACTGCGGTCGTCTCGGTTTATCCGGCTTATCCGCATCTGATCGAAACGATCCTGAAGGGAGCGCCGGCGCCTTTTCGGCAGGTCATCTGCATTACCGATTCGATTACGGTGAATGCGATCTGGTACCGTTGTGCGTGCGATCTTTTTCTCCTGCCTAACGAACAAACGGCCACCGTCCTCGCGCAGGCCGGGCTTCCGGGCGACAAGCTGCGGGTGACGGGATTCCCGGTAATACCGAAGTTTGCCGAACTGGGCGAGCTCCGGCGGCGGCCCGCCACTGGCGGTGAGTGGCGCATCCTTTACATGCTTAACGCCGGAGGCCGGGCTGTGCCGGAAACGATTCGCGGCCTTCGGCGAATTCCAGACCTGCGGCTGACGGTGACGGTCGGACGCGATGAACGGCTCCGCCGAAGGGTCGAGTCGTTAGGCGCGGATAGTGGCCGCGACTTCGAGATCATCGGCTGGAGCGATCAATTGCCGCGGCTCATGCTGGAAAGCCATCTCCTCATCAGCAAAGCGGGCGGCGCAACCACTCAGGAAACGATCGCCGCGAAGTGTCCGATGATTATCAACCAGGTCGTGCCCGGGCAGGAGGAAGGGAACGCGCGCCTGATCGAAGAAACGCGCTCAGGCACCGTCGCCATCGGCCCGGCGGCAATCGCCGGTGCGGTCGAAGCGGCCTTCGCCGACGACGCAAAGCTCTGGCGGGAATGGTCGGAGAATATCAGTCGCTTCAGTCGCCCGCGCGCCCCGCTCGAGATCGCAGAGTTGCTGCTTCGATTATAAGGGACCGGACCGAGCCGGAAAGATCAGCCGCGTTAGGAAGATTTCGGCGCTGGCGGAGCGCCTGCCTTCTCATTCAGGACTTGGGTGAATTCCTGCAGGCTGGTCACGATCTGTGGCGCTTTTGCGAGGACAGTGCTGGCCAATTTCTCCGCGTAATCCGGCCGCCGCTGCGACATTTCTGAGAGCGCCATCATGACCGCGAGGGCGTTATTAATCGAGTGCTTGATCTCGCTGAATTTTTTCTGCAGCTGCGCGATTTCTTCCTGCGGGATGGTGTTGGCTTGCTCGGTCATGATTGTTTCAAATCGCTGGAGAATCCGGAGCGGTGTGCTTGACTGATAGGTTCGACAAGTCCCGTCCGATGCCTGCAAAAACTATCAAGATCAGTGGGGCGCGCCAGCACAATCTAAAGAATCTCCAAGTCGAGATTCCGAGGGAAAAGCTGGTCGTCATCACCGGCCTGAGCGGTTCGGGAAAATCCTCGCTCGCCTTCGATACCCTCTATGCCGAAGGCCAGCGCCGCTACGTCGAAAGTCTCTCCGCCTACGCCCGGCAATTCCTCGATCAGATGGAAAAACCGGACGTCGATTTCATCGAAGGCTTGTCGCCTGCGATCGCGATCGAGCAGCGCACCGCCGGCACGAATCCACGCTCGATCATCGCGACCACGACGGAAATCTACGACTATCTGCGCGTCCTTTTTTCCGCCGTCGGGCAGCCGCATGATCCGCTCACCGGCCAACCGATCTTCCGCCAGACGCCGCAACAGATCGTCGATCAGATTCTCGCCTACCCGGAGGAAACGAAGATCATCCTGCTCGCGCCCCTCGTCCGGAATGAGACCGGGGAATTCCGCGACGTGGTCGAGAAAGCAAAGCGCGAAGGATTTGTCCGCATCCGGGTCGATGGTGAAATCATCGAGCTCGGCCGGCCGGAACCGCTCCGGCTCAAGAAGAGCGAGCGGCACACGATCGAAGCGGTTGTCGATCGGTTGGTCGTGAGGGAAGGCATTCGCTCGCGGCTCGCCGACTCAATCGAGACGGCGTTGAAATGGGGCGGCAATCGTGTCGTGGTGCTGCGGGAACGGCGCACCGGGAGTGATGGAGAAATCGAGAAATGGGGAAATGGAAAGCCCAACACTCCATCACTCCAACACTCCAACACTCCAACACTCCAACACTCCAACAATCCATTCTGGGAGCAGATTCGTTACTCCACCGACTATGGTAATCCCGATACCAACTTCTCGTTAGGCCAGCTCACCCCGAAACACTTTTCCTTTAACAGCCACCTCGGCGCCTGCCCCGCCTGCCACGGTCTCGGCACCGAATTGGTCTGCGATCCGGAACTGATGGTGACCGACCCGGGTAAATCGCTCGCGGAAGGAGCGGTCGTGCCCTGGCGCCGGGGAACGAAACGGATGCAGGCCTACTATCGCGGGCTGCAGACTGCGCTCGTTAGGCATTTCGACGTCGCGGATAATATCCCGTTCGAAGAGCTGCCGGAGCAGTTTAAGAAAGCGCTTTACTACGGGACCGGCGATCATTCGATCGAGATGAGCTTCGGCAGCGGGAACGGCCGGAGCGCAACGAAAACGGCCCGACCCTTCGAAGGTTTGCTCCCGCAACTGCAACGGCTCTACGAAGAGACGGAAAGTGAATTCACCCGCAGCCGCATCCGCGCCTTCATGAATCGCGCGCAATGTTCCGTCTGCCACGGCGCCCGCCTCAAACCGGAAATCCTTGCCGTCACCATCCGACAAACTGATGGGCGTGAATTGAACATCCATCAGTTCTGCGAGCAGACGATCGCGTCCGCCGCCCATTTCGTTAGGCAGCTCGAGCTCTCGGAGCAACAGCGCACGATTGTCTCCGAAGTCGTGCATGAAATTTCTTCGCGACTCGAATTCCTGCTCGAAGTCGGGCTCGATTATCTCACTCTCAACCGCGAGAGCGGCACCCTCTCCGGCGGCGAAGCGCAACGCATCCGCCTCGCCACCCAGATCGGCTCCGGTCTCGCCGGCGTCCTCTACGTTCTCGACGAGCCGAGTATCGGGCTTCATCAGCGGGACAACGCCCGCCTCATCAGCACCCTCCGCCGGCTGCGTGACCTCGGGAATTCTGTCATCGTCGTCGAGCATGATGAGGAAACAATTCGCGCCGCCGATTACATCCTCGATCTCGGTCCGGACGCCGGGCCGCGCGGTGGCGAGATCGTCGCCGCTGGCACGCTCGCCGAGGTCCTGGAGGCAAAAAATTCCCCGACCGCCGCTTATCTTTCCGGTCGCTCGAGGATTGCCATCCCACGCCATCGGACAAGACCCCGTTCGCCTAACGACTCTGCAGAGGGCTGGATCACGCTTGTCGGGGCGACGGAAAACAACCTCAAGAACGTTACCGCCGCCTTTCCGTTAGGCTGTTTCACCTGTGTCACCGGAGTCTCCGGGAGCGGAAAATCGACCCTGGTCGACGACATCCTTCGCCGCGCACTTTTCCGGCACTTCTACAATTCCAAAGACAAACCGGGCGAACATCGCGCGATTCGCGGACTCGACCAGATCGACAAGGCGATCATCATCGACCAGAGCGCGATCGGCCGCACCCCGCGGTCGAATGCCGTCACCTACACCGGCGCCTTCACTCCGATCCGCGAGCTCTTCAGCCAGCTCCCGGCGTCGCGCATTCGCGGCTACAGCGCGGGGCGCTTCAGCTTCAACGTTAAAGGCGGCCGCTGCGAAAACTGCCAGGGCGACGGCCTGATCAAGATCGAGATGCACTTCCTCGCCGACGCCTACGCGATTTGCGAAGTCTGTCAGGGGAGGCGCTACAATCGCGAGACGCTCGAGATCACTTACAAGGGCAAAAACATTGCCGACGTTCTCGAGATGACGGTCGACGAAGCCGCGCGTTTTTTTCGCAACGTCCCGACCGTCTCGGATAAATTGAGCGCGCTGCAGGACGTGGGGCTCGGTTATCTGCGCCTCGGGCAATCGGGCACGACGCTCTCTGGCGGCGAAGCGCAGCGGGTAAAGCTCGCGACCGAACTCGCGAAAAAAGCGACTGGCCGCACCCTCTACATTCTCGACGAACCGACCACTGGGTTGCACTTTGCCGACATCGAGAAGCTTCTCCATGTGTTGATGAAGTTGCGCGACAGCGGCAACACGCTCGTCGTGATCGAGCACAATCTCGAGATGATCAAATGCGCGGACTGGCTAATTGACCTCGGCCCAGAGGGTGGCGAGGGCGGCGGCCGGATTGTAGCCGCTGGTCCACCCGAAGAAGTGGCGCAGGCCCGTAATAGCCACACCGGAGCTTATCTGCGGCCATTGTTAGGCAAATGAGGACGGGTCGCTGGATTTTCCTCGCATTCTGGCTGTCGTTAGGCCGACTGCCGGCGGAGATCCAAACGCCTGCTTTGCGATCGGCCCTTGAGCCGATGACAGAAGGTGTCCCGCAGGTTTCGATCGAGCGCCTGCGCCTTTTTCTCGCGACTGATCCACCGCTCGCCGAACAGACGGAAGCGCAGGCGAAACTGATCGAGGCGCTCGCCCGGGCGGGCCATCCGACCGAGGCGCTCGAGATTTCTCCTAATGCGGCTGGCCTAACGAATAATCCGGACGCGACTTTTTGGCGGGCACAGGCTCTGGCGGCGCTCGCGCGCTGGTCGGAGGCGCTTCCTCTCTATGAGAAGGTCGCGACCGGACCGAAATCGCTCCTCCGCGCCGACGCCCTCTTTGGCGAGGCGGAAGCGCTGCGTGCGCTCAAGCGCGAGAACGAGGCAATCCAGGTCCTGCGCGGTCTGGCGGAAACGCCGCAATGGGCGACGCGGGCAAATTTAGGCGTGGCGCAGTTACTGATCGACCGCGGCGACCTAACGGCGGCGGACCATCTCTTGCGATCGACTCGCGCTCAACTTGCGACCGAACGGAGCGAGCGGCGCTTTCTCTTCGGCCGACTAAGTCTGGCGCAGGGTCATCCGGAACGAGTGATCGAAACGCTTGGGGTGATCTTAAAAAGACCTGAGGGCGTCTCACATTCTCTGCTCGTCGCGACCCTCTTCACCCTGGCCGAGGCGCACCAGCGAATGCACACCCCCGAAGCGGGCG
>DASXDC010000302.1:0-12722 GCA_036490855.1 Chthoniobacterales bacterium | reverse complement strand
GCGAAGCCCGGATCGTAACCCAAGGCCGGATACCAATAGCCACCGTCCCAGTAGTAGTAGCCACCACCGAAGACCTCCACGCGATCGTAATGTGAGCTATACCAGTAGCGATCATGATAGACGCCGCGGTGGTAATTGTGGAAAACCTCGCGATAGGGCCGCACCCGATAGTTGGAACGCGCAGCATGGGCAAAACCACGGCCATTCCGGCCATTGAAATTGCGTCCGCGCTCGTTGGCGAATCTGCCGTTCTGGTTGCGACCATTTGCGCGCAGCGCGTTCGGATTGCGACCGTTTCTTCCGGCGAGGGAACGATTCCCATTCATCGGATTCGATTTGTTAGCCTGAGCGCCTCTTTGCGTCATCGGATTGGCTTTGCCACCCGCCTGACGACTCTTTTGCGCCATCGGGTTGTTGCTGCTCGCTCCGGTCTGACCGCCTCGACGGGAGAGCGGATTTGAGCTGCTCGGTCCTTTATGCGAGAGCGCGCTCGAACTGTGCGAGGCGGAGCTGGAGCCGTGGCTGGGCGATCTGTTGGTGGACATTCCAGAGTGGCCGCTGGAACGGCTGCCGAATGATCCTGCGCTCTGTCTTCCACCGGTGCTGCCGTGGGAAGCCCCCGGCATTCTCATCCCGCCGCCGCCACTTTTACCCGGCGCAGAGTGGCCGCCGCCGCCGCTTGGCTGCTGCTTTTTTTTCTTATCTGCCTGCACAGCGGGGACGAAGGCAATGAGAACCAATAAACAGATGATCTTTTTCATAAGATTTTTTTCGATGCCGCCAGTGCAACAAAGGCGGACGCGCTTGACAAGAAAATTATCAACAGGGCCTCCAGCCTTCTTTCGTTACCTACCGATTTTTTGTTTGACATGATCCGATCAAAAAGACGCAATACGGTTTATGAATCGTCGTTGGATTGCGGTCGCAATTATCGTTGTCGCGATCATCGTGTTCGCGAATATCTTCATCCTCCTGTTCCTTATGCCGCGCTGGTCAAGCGCGGCCAGTAATCCTCCTTCCAGCCCGGCACCGGTCGCGGCCCAGGCGCCGGCTCAGACCGCATCCAGTCCTCCTGTGACGGCTGCTCCCGCTGCGGTCCCGGCCAATGGAGCGGTCGCGACGAACAAACCTGCTCCGGTCGTTAGGCAACATCCCACTCCGCCACCGATCCAACCGGGAATGCATCTCGAGCGTCAGGTCGTGACGGCGAGCGGAAATCTGCGGGTGCGCTATTTGCGCGATCGGGCGAAAGGCGTTCGAGAGATCACTCTTCAGGATGCGCATAGTCCGGCGAATGAAACGCTGCTCGCGCAATATAAGCGCAACGCCTGGGTCGTCGTCTCGCCTAACGATGATTGGGTTATTCTCGAGACGCGTGAGAAGGGCGAGGAAGCTGGGGTGCAACTTTATCACCGCGTCAGCGCTACGCCGCTCAAGTATGAGGTGCCGGAGGATTTGCGGGCTGACGGGAGCCGCCTGCGGGATGTCGTTTGGCAGACTTACCTCGACCAGACGCAGCAGGATCCGAATATCGATCCCCGGCGCGTCACGATCGACGCTACCGCATGGGGTCCGGATTCGGAAAAAGTCACGCTTTCGATCGCGCCGCTCCCGACCAAGGACGACCGCGCGGTGCCAGTCGCCTGGACCTGCCTTTACGATGTGAAGACAAAGCAAGTCGAGCCTTCTCCCGATGAAGTAGCGGAAGCGCCCGCGGACGAAAATGCCGCGCCTAACGATTCCGTCGCGGCGAACAACGACGCGGAGCAGGCGCCGCCCGACCAGACGGCACCGGGCGATGATGCGGCCCAGGCCGCGCCGACCGGCGGAGACTCGCAGGATCTCGAGGGCGAAAGGTTTCCCGCCACCCGGGAACAGGAGATCACGATCGAAAACGCGAACGAGCTCGATGCGGACGACATTCATTACGCGATTTTTGAAATGTTCGCCCGTCACGGGGCGGAGATTCACGACGCGAAAATGAAGAAGGTTTTCGCCGACATGCCCTGGTATCAACCGCGAGCGGGGTTTTCCTTCGATGATGCGGAATTGGATTTTTCCGATATCGAGAAGCACAATATCGCCGTTCTGCGCCGGGTGCGCGACGCAAAGGTTGCGGCGACACGTCGATCCGAGCCGAAACGACCCGTCCGTGGCGAGCCGGTGGAGGAAGAGAGCAATGGTCAGCGGGTTTTGCGCGGCGTCCTGCAAGGCGTGTCGGATGCGCTAAACGGAGGCAACTAATCGGTTCTTCTGAGCCGCAGGATCGTGTCGCCGGAAACGATTTCGGCGACACGATCGCGAAGCTAAAAGGCGAAGGGCTCGCCACCGCCGCGCTGATCGCGATCTGGCGCGCGCGTGATTCGATTGGCGATCGCTGGCCGGTGGAAGTCTTTCGCCTTCTCGGCGAGAAACTGCTGAAGCGGGGCGAGCCGCTCCTGGCCTACGATGTCGTTAGGCAGGGACTCGAGGAATTTCCGCGCGACGTGCGCCTGCGCCAGCTGCAGGGGCTGGCCCTGGCCCGGAGCGGTTCCTCCGAGCGAGCCGGCGCCATCCTCAGCGAGCTGGTGAAGGAAAAGCATGCCGACAGCGAAACTCTCGGGATGCTCGCGCGCACTTACAAAGATCGCGCCTTGCGTGCGGCCACGCCGCGGGAGGCGCGGGGATTCTGGCGCCGGGCGGCGGAAATCTACGCGCAGGCGCATGCCGCGAGTGGTGATTATTGGACTGGGATCAACGCCGCCACGACCGCCTTGCTCATCGGGAGGGAGACACGCGCCTTGCATCTGGCGAAAAAGATTCGCGCCATCTGTCGGCGCGAGTTGCAGCGGGAGACGGGCGATCGTTACTGGCTGCTGGCGACGTTAGGCGAAGCCGCCCTCATCCTGCGCGACTGGCCGTTGGCGCACAAACGGTATGCCGAAGCGCGCGGAGTCGCCGGCCGTCGCTTCGGCAATCTGCAGGCGAGCCGGCGCAACGCCGAGCTCCTGCTCAACCATTGGCAGGTCGATCTCCGGGAGGTGGAAGAATCCCTCCGCGTTCCACCGATAACGGTTTTCGCCGGGCATATGCTGGACGGAAAAGAGAGAGCCCGGCCGCGTTTCCCGGCCCGCGACGAAGCGGCAGTGGCGGCCGCGATTCAAGCTCGCGTCGCCAAAATCGGAGCGATCGCCGGTTATGCTTCGGCCGCCTGTGGCTCGGACATCCTGTTTTTCGAGGCGATGCTCGCGGCCGGCGCCGAGATCCATGTCGTCCTGCCATGCGCAGAAAAGGAATTCGCCGGGCGCAGTGTGCAATCCGGCGGCGCCGGATGGCTGGAGCGTTTTCATCGCGTTTTGGAGAAAGCTACCCGCGTCCTCGTCGCTTCCGCCCAACAGCTCGTGCCGGGGGCGGTCTCCTACGATTACACCAACCAACTCACCCTCGGCCTCGCTCGGATTCGGGCCGCCCAACTGGAGACCGAGGTCATCCCGCTCGCCGTCTGGGATAAATTGCCGGGCGACGGACCGGGCGGGACGGCGAGTGCGATCGCGCGCTGGAGGAAGGCCGGTCTGCCGATCGAGCTGATCGACCTCACCGCCATGCGTTCCCCTAACGAGCGGAAGGTCAGGCGCTCTGCGCCGCGCCGCTCGCGCCTAACGGAAAGCAAAACAGCCAGGCCGGAGTTTGAGGCCCAGATTCGCGCGATGCTTTTCGCCGACGCGGTCAGCTTCAGCAAGCTGACCGAGGACGCGCTGCCGCAATTCGTTCGCCACTTCCTCGGCGCGGTCAGCCGGCAGATCGATCGCGCCCGGCGCGGGATTCTTTTCAAGAATTCGTGGGGCGATGGGCTCTATCTTGTTTTTCGCGACGTGCGCGGGGCAGGGAATTTCGCCCTAGATTTGGCGGAGGAAATTACCGGGCAAAATTGGGCGGCCGCAGGGCTGCCCGCCACTTTGAATCTGCGCATCGGCGTCCACGCCGGGCCGGTGCTGGCCTGTATCGACCCGATCAAGCGGGCGCGGGATTTCTTCGGCGCGCATGTCAGCCGGACCGCCCGGATCGAACCGATCACGCCGCCCGGGCAGGTCTATGCGAGCGAAGCGTTCACCGCTCTCGCCGCCGCGCAGCAGGTGGCCGATCTCGCCTTTGAATATGCCGGCCAGGTGCCGATGGCGAAGGGTCGCGAAATTTATCCGATGTATCACATGACGCGTGCCCGGCCATGAAGCGGGCGATCTCTCTCATCGCGCTTTACAGGCGGGCGGGAAATTTCCACACTGGCGAGGTGCGTTCTCGTCTCGCCGCGCAATTCTAGGCTTTCGACATGGCGCACGCTTTCATCAGCCACTCACATCGCGACGCCGACGCCTCCGCGGAAATCCTTGCCGCCCTCGAAGCGCGCGGGTTGAAGTGCTGGACGGCGCCGCGCGACGTGCCGCCGGGCGGCTCTTACGCCGCGGCGATCCTGACCGCGATCGAGAACGCGAGCTGTTTCGTCCTCGTCTACAGCGAGCACGCCAATGTTTCGCCGCACGTCCTGCGCGAAGTGGAACGCGCCCTGTCGTTAGGCATCAACATCATCCCAGTCCGCTTCGATTCCTCCAGTGTCTCGAAAAGCCTCGATTACCTCCTTGCCACCGTGCACTGGCTCTCCGTCATCGCCGAGCCCCGGGGAAAATCGATCGACGAGGTCGCCGAGCGGATCGCTTCCTGCGTGCCGGATCGGGATCAGCCGATCGTTCTGCGCCAACCGCCGCCGCCGGCCATGGCGGTGCCGCCGCCGCTTCCCATCCCGCCGAAACCCCCCTCCACCGGTTCGGTTTGGCTCCTCCTCGGGCTGATTTTGCTCGCGCTCGCAGGCATCATCTTCGCCGTCCAAACCGTCCGGCACGCCCGGCCGAAAGAGACTTCCGTCGCCGCCACTCCGTCCCCGACGGCAAATCCGGTGATCGCTGCCGCCGACATACCCGCGCCGTCGCCCGTCCCGGCAGCGACGCCCGAGCAAACGTTCGCCCCCGTTCCGCCACCCGCGCTCGCGCAGGAGACCGAGCCCGAGATGACGGTGCCGCCTGCCACGCCGCGCCGGAGTTTCTCCCGCGAAAATCCGCTCGCCGTCGTCCGCGGTTATTTTGGCTACCTGAGCGATCGGAACACGATCAAAGCCTACGAGCTCCTCTCGACTGGTTACCGGAGCCACGAGACCTTCGTCGAGTACACGCGCAATTTCGCTTCGACCAAGACCATTCGACTCATCAGCGCCAACGAGACCGCCGCCCGCGGTCAGAGCGCGACCGTCAACGTCACCTACGACAAGCAGAACCAGAAATTCGGCTGGATACGCTGGCGCGGACCGATTCAGCTCGTGGCGGAGCGGGACGGCTGGCGGATCGAGAGCATCAAGGGCCTGACGCCATCGAGCATTCGGCATTAGGACCGGAATCGCCGTCGGCTGGGTTTCTGATGCCAGCGTCGCGCTGCGGAAAGCAGCCACTCTTCGCGCCAAAGCCCGGCGCAGGGGATGGCTGAGGGCGATAGCGTTCGCTAACGGTCGGTCGGACGATTGGGCGGAATCAGTCGGCGATTCGGCTGAATCGCGCGGTGATTCAGCGGTTTTAGGCCAGTTTTGGGCCTCTGGAGGCAAAAAGGGCCGGAACACTAATGTGGTCTGCGGCGACACATATGTGTCGTGCGCTGATTCATGTCTATTGTGCTGGAACCCATCTGAGTCGTCGCGCGACTCGTGCCAATCGCGGTGCGACTCGGGTGAATTGTCCGACGACTGACATTTGTGCCGTGCGATCGGGGCCAATTGGCGAGCGATTGGGGGTGAATGGTTCGCCGACGCAGGTGTGTCGGGCGGCGAGGGGCATGAATCGCGCGGCGATTCGGGTCGATTGATCAGAACCACTCATGTGGTCTGGCACGACACATATGTGTTCTGCGGCGACGGGTGTGGGTCGCGGCCTGATTGGCATGAATCGCAAATCGATTCGTATGGGTTGGGAAAAGTTTCGCCTCTGTCGGCTTTCGAAGCAGATGGATCGCGCCATGACGGATGTGCGTTGGCAAACGATCGGTATGGGTTCGAAAACGAAGCTGGTGGGTTGGCGGACAACCCATCTCCGTCGCGCGACAACTTGCCTGGGTTGCGGCGCGATTCATCTGAATGGCGCGCCGATCCATGCCAGTCGTGGCGCGATTGGGATAGATCGGCCGCTCCGGTGTCTTTTAACTACGCGAGGCTAACGCGGTGACCTTTTAGCGTGGATTAACGAAGTGTTCGGCGTCTGGAGTCAGGGTGCCGGCATTGATCAATCCTCCGGCGAGGAGGACGCTCCCGTCGAGCAGAGTAGTCGTGGTGTGGCGCCAGCGTGGAGTGGCGAGAGTGGTGTTGAGCAAGTGTCAGCGGCCCGCCACCGGATCGTATTGCTCGATGCTGCTGAGAATGTCGGTCGAGAAGACATCGGCTGTGCCCCCGGCGACGAAGACCTTGGCTCCATTGAGAAGAGCGCCGCTGAATTCACCGCGCGGCATGTTCATCGGACGGGCGAGCGTCCATTGGCCCGTGCTCGGATCGAAGGTTTCGGTGCTCTGGGTGACAAGGGCACGGCTCGGATGACCGGCGTAACCGCCAGCGATGAGCACCCGGCCGTCGGGGAGCAGGAGTTGGACGTGAAGGGCGCGGGGGCGATTGAGAGAGCCCGACAGGTCCCAAGTGCCGGAGGCGGAATCATAGAGTTCGCTATCCGGGACGAAGCCGGGAGAATTTTCCGGATAGCCACCGGCGACGAGTACTTGTCCGTCGTCCAACAGTGTGGCGCGGAATCCCGATCGTCCCTCGTTCAGATCTCCGGTGATCGACCATTTCCCCGCGGCGGGGTCGTAAAGCTCGCAATTAGCCGCACTTTGGTCGTCGCCTCCGGCTGCGAGAACGTCCCCGTTGTGAAGCTGCACTGGGTCGAAGGGCGTCTCCCGAAGGGTCAGCATGTGCTCGGTAACTGTCCACGCTCCCGTAGCAGGATCATAAATCTCACACGTTTTCAAGTAGTCGCCGCCACCGACCAGGACACGCCCGTCCGCGAGTAAGAGGGCGCATGACGATAGCGCTCATAATTAAGTGATCCCGTCACGCTTCAGAGTTGGTCGCTGGATCATAGATTTCACAAGCGTCCGTGACGAGACCGCCTTGGATGAGACCGCCGGCGAGCAAGACCCGGCCATCGGTCAGGAGAGTGGCGGTGTGAAAATACCGCGGATGAATCAACGCTCCGGCATCATCGGCCCGGGTTGGTCGAGCGCCGCAGAGTGTGACGGCGGCAGCGAAAAGGAGGAGGATGCCAGTTCGTTTCGCCCGAGAGGTAGCGGGGGCGGTCCTGACCGGTCGGATGGAGCTTTTCATAGGGACAATCAAGCCCGGCTACGTAAGAAACGTCAAGGCTTTGGCCGGCCGATGTGCAAGTTTTCGTTAAGAATTCAGCGGCTCGCGCGCCAATGCGCAGGTCCCGGCTGCGATAGGAGCTACGGGACGACTGTAAGGGTGAGGTCATTTCCATCGCCGCCTTCGTAGTCGGCTTGGAAGTTGTTGCCACTGATCGTGGCGATCGCCCCGTCCGCAAGGTTGCTGAAAGTGCCGCTGATCGGTGACGCGCTCGTGTTACTGATCAAGCTGATCACCAGACCGGCCGGCAGGGTTCCCTGGATCATGCCCCGAAAAGTTACCGTTGCTCCTGAGGCGATCGTCACGCCGTTCGCCACCACCGAGTCTGCCTTTGTCTGATTGCCTTTCGCCTTGAAGGAATGAGCATAGGTCGAGGCAGGGTTAAAGGTAAGAGCATCCTGGATGGTCAGGGTTGCCTGGCGGGATGAGCCGAGAGCGGGAGCGAGAAAGGAAGCGACCGAGCCGGTTGCGATCGTGACTGGTCCGGCAATGATGCCGCTGCCACCCAGCGTCCCGGCCGCGACCTGGACGGCTCCAGTGCCAGTCGCGGAACCGGTTCGATTAGTGACTGAGAGAGTACCGGCGCTAAGCGTTGTGCCACCGGTGTAGGTGCTGGCGCCGCTGAGAGTCAGTCTACCTGTGCCCGCTTTGATGATAGAGCCCGCATTTCCGCCGTCTGAAATCGTTCCGGAAATGGCCATCTCGAGGTTATTCGTGCCGACAGTTAGTTTCCTGCCGGCGGTGGTGGATGTGCCGAGGATGATGTTGCCGCTGCCGTCAACCGAACCAACCGCCACGCCGGGCAAACGGTGGGCCGAAACAATCAACTGAGTGTTGCTCGCAAGAGAAATCTGGGCCGCGCCGCCGGTGGAGTCTCCCGCGAACTCGACCGAGGCCGGGCTCGCACCAGTCGCCGCGGCCGTCGCGGTGATCTTTGAATTTCCAGCAGTAGAAGAGCCGAAGAACTGGGCAAAACCGCTTCCGGCTCCGCTCACGGTCGCCCCTTGTAGAGTGATGACCGCATCGGCGGCGGTAGATCCGATGTCGTCAAACTTGAGCAGCCCGCCGATGCCGCCGGAGACAGACGCCGCTTCACAGGTGAAAACGCCGCTCTCAGCTGTTGAACTCCCGACGAAGATGATTTGGGCAATAGACGCTGTCGCGAAACGGTTGCCCTGAGCAACAAAGACGCCGTTGGCTGCCGTGGACGTATCCAAGAACTCGGTAAACCCTCCCGCCCCGTTCGTGCTCGAGGCTTCGTTAATGAACGTGGCAGCGCCGGCACTCGCAGACTGCTGGAAAAATATGCCGCCTCCGGCTCCCAGCGCTCCCTCCGTCGTATAAATGGTTTGGCTACCGGCGCTGGCATTATTTAGAAATCTGATCTCGGCCGTGCCCGGGCCGACGAGCGCGTTCGGGGACAGGAAGTTTTGCGTGATGCCCGAATTGTTGATCACGCCGGCGCCGCTGATGGAAAGTGTCGTCCCAGGCGAGACGGCGCGTGTCATGATCGTAAATGGACTTGCCCCTGGTTCAAAGGTAATGCTCGCCACCTCGATGTTAGTCGGGACGGTGATCGTGGTCACGCTGGAGACTTCAAAAGTTGCGGCATCGGTCGGGCTGTTAGGCACGGTGGCCGGGATCCAGTTTCCCGTCGTCGTCCACCGGCCGTCGATTGGCGCGGCGTTCCAGCTGGCGCTCCCGGCTTGGGCAGCGTGATGGCTGAAAAAGAAAAATAGAAGGCCGAGACCGACGGTTGAGCGTGCGCAAGAGAGGAGTCGCATGTCGCGGCTTTTACTCGGCGCCCGGGCAAAGAGTAAAGCGCGAATCGGGTATGAACGTCGAGTTTGTCGCAAGATGCGTTTCAACGCGGGTGCGGTGATTTGAGTTAATAAACCGGCCGCTGGCGGGTTAGAACTGGGGAAGAGCGTATGCGCGTGGCCGAAACAATCCCAGCCGATGATGAGCACGACCTGACGGCGCTCCTCCACCGCTTCGAATTGCCGCTTCTCCAATACGCCACCCGCATTCTCGGCGATCGCGACCGGGCGCGTGATGTCGTGCAGGAAACGTTCGTCGAGTTAGAACGCAGCCCGCGCCGCCAGAGCGATGCCGCGCCCGCCAAATGGCTCTTCACCGTCTGCCGCAATCGCGCCCTCAACATCTGCCGAAAGGAAAAGCGGATGACTTATCTCGACGAGGAGATTCTCGAAAAACAGCCCGGGACCGATCCCGCGCCTAACGAGCGGATCGAGCAGGAGGAAGCGAGCGGGTTTCTCCTCCGGATCGTCGCCACCCTCCCAGCGCGACAACAGGAAGTGCTCCAGCTCAAATTTCAAAACGACCTCAGCTACCAGGAGATCGCCGGGATCACCAGGCTCTCGGTCTCACATGTGGGCGTGCTGATTCACACCGCGCTCAAAACCCTGCGCACCCGCCATGCGGAAGCGGCGCGCGATTTCATTCCCTTTAAACCACGACTTGCCTCATGAATATCAATCTCGATGATCCGAAACTGACCGCCTACGCGCTCGACGAACTTCGCGGTGCGGAAAAGGCCGAAATGGAAACTGCGGTTGCCGCTTCGCGCGAGGCGCAGGAGTTCGTCACTGAACTGCGCCTCCTTTCTGGCAACCTGCGCGCCGAGTATGCGGCCGAGCGGGAGGCGCATCCGATTTTGCACCCCAACATTGTGCCGCTGGAGCAAAAGGACGAGCCGTGGAGCATTTCGCGCCGGCTCGCGCTCGCGGCCGGGATCGTCCTTTGCGCCTGTCTCGGCGCAGTTGCAATCGGGACGACGCAGCGGGTGCGACTTTACAGCGTGGCCGGCACCCAACGGGTCGATCTGCCGCGCGAACAAAATCTGGCCTCGAGCGACTTTCGGACGCCCGTGGAAGGTATCGAGCCGCCGGCGGAAAAGGATGAAGCGCCTAATCCGACCCTAAAGATCGCGAGAGATCTCGCTGCCACCGCACCCGCGCGTCCGCCCGCCGAAACGGGAAAGAAGGTGCAGGAGTTCGCCGCCCTCGCCGGCTCGAACCTGAAGGCTTTCGCTTCGCGCGGGAGACCGGAGGCAGCTCCGGCAGGTGAGCTGGCCTTGGAGAGTTTCAGCCGCCCAAATTCATCGCCGTTCAATACCGCGCGCTACGGCCGGGTGGAGGAGAATCCATTTCTCGCCGCGCTCGACCATCCGCTCTCCACCTTCTCGATCGATGTCGACACCGCTTCCTATTCGAACATCAGGCGCTTTCTGGAAGGCGGTTCGCGCCCGCCGAAGGACGCGGTCCGGGTCGAGGAGATGATCAACTATTTCAATTACGATTATCCTCAGCCTAACGACGGGGCGCCTTTCTCGGTCAATCTCGACGCCGCCTCCTGTCCCTGGGCCCCGACCCACCGGATCGTGCGGATCGGATTGAAAGGCCGGGAGATTCCCAACGAGAAGCGACCGGCGAGTAACCTCGTCTTCCTCCTTGATGTCTCGGGCTCGATGCTGCCGGAAAATCGGCTCCCGCTCGTGAAACGGGCGATGGGTTTGCTCGTCGGGAAGCTGGGCGGAAACGATCGGGTCGCGATCGTGATCTACGCTGGCGGCTCGGGTCTCGCCCTCCCTTCGACCTCGGGCGATCAGAAGGAGCAAATCCTCAGCGCGCTCCAGAACCTGCAGGCCGGCGGTTCGACCAATGGCGCGCAGGGAATCGAGCTCGCCTACCGGACCGCCACGGAGCATTTCATCAAGGGCGGCGTCAACCGTGTCATTCTCGCGACCGACGGTGATTTCAACGTCGGGACGACGAGCGAAGGCGATCTCATCCGGCTGATCGAGGAGAAGGCGAAGAGCGGGGTTTTCCTCAGTGTTCTCGGGGTGGGGGAGAATAACCTGAACGATTCCATGATGCAGAAACTGGCCGACAAGGGAAACGGCAACTATGCCTATCTCGATTCGTTAGGTGAAGCGGAGAAGGTACTCGTCAGGCAAATCAACGGCACCCTCGTCACGATCGCGAAGGACGTGAAGATCCAGGTGGAATTCAACCCGGCCCGGGTCGCTTCCTATCGGCTGATCGGCTACGAGAAGCGGCTCCTGCGGAAGGAGGATTTCAACAACGACAAGATCGACGCGGGCGAGATCGGCGCCGGCCATACCGTGACCGCGCTCTACGAAGTAGTTCCAAACGGCGCGGAGCCGAACCCGGCCGCGAGTGTGCCGCCGGTCGATCCGCTCAAATACCAGCCGAATCCGCGCGCGTTCGCCTCCTCGTCAGGCAAAACCGCTTCGCCCGAGCTGCTCACAATCAAGCTGCGCTACAAGGAACCGGAGGGCGAGACGAGCAAATTGATCGAACGGCCTTTCGTCGATCGCGGGACGCCCTTCGCCAACTCCGCGCCCGACTTTAAGTTTGCCGCGGCGGTGGCGGAGTTCGGAATGATCCTGCGCGACTCGCAATTCAAGGGGAAGGCGTCGTTAGGCGCGGTGGCAGAGTGGGCGGAGGAAGGAAAAGGCGCCGACCCGAATGGCTACCGAGCCGGCTTCATCGAGCTGGTGCGCAAGGCCGAGGCGCTCTAGACATCCCAGCCTGCGGAGGAACTGACGCTCGTTAGGCGCGGGACCGGCGCGCGATCTGGTAGATGAGCGGTCCGGCTGCGATCGCGATCGCAGAGCCGATGATGGCAGGCAGGCCATACTCCCCGTCGCGCAAGGCGATCGCGATCACGCCCAGGAGGACGATCATCGGCAGCGCGGCGAGGCAGGCCACACCTCCGCGCCCGAGCGGAATGCGGAAAGCGCCGCGCAACGACGGCTCCGTCTTTCGCAACCGCACGAGGGCGCCGAACTCGAGAAAAAGCGCGAGGGAATAAAGGAGCACATCGGCCACGACCAGCTTGCCGAAAGGCACCAGGACGAAGAGCGAATAGAAAACAGCCGAGACGACGACCGCAACCCAGGGTGTGACGCGCAGGTCGAGCCGCGCGAGGCTTTGGGGGAGGAGGCGATCGCTCGCGAGGACGAACGGAATGCGCGAGTAACTGAGGAGGAGCGCGTTGAAGAGAGCCAGCGCGCTCACCATCCCGCCGAGCGCGGCGAGGAGCGGCAGGAGATAGCCGGCAATGACAAAAGGCAACGCGATGGCGAGGGCGCGCGGATAACTGCGCGAGGCGTCTTTCACTTCGCCCTGGACGGTCGAGGGATTATCCCAGCCAATGTAATTCCAGAGCGCGAGCGAGATTCCGACCGCGAGGCCGCCAAGACCATGCGCTTCCCCCGAGGCGAACGGTCGCCAGGGAAGATGGGCAAGATGCG
>DASXDC010000301.1:0-19684 GCA_036490855.1 Chthoniobacterales bacterium | reverse complement strand
TGGTTGGCCTAACGAGCGTGGAAAGAATGCGAAAGAGGGTTGTCTTGCCCCCACCATTCGGCCCAAGCAAACCGAAAATCTCGCGCGGCATGACCTGGAGGGAGACGCGGTCGAGCGCGACACGCCCACCGTAGCGGTGCGTCAGTTCCGTCGTGATAAGAGCGGGCGTGAACTGGCGACTATCGTGCATGCCGAGATCACGATAGCGTTCCTGGATGCGAGCGCACCCGACGCTCTTGCCCCGCCGAGGTTAGGGCCGACGGGCGAATCCGATTCGTTAGGGGAAAGTTACCTTACGACAAGCGCGTCTTGCCGGCCCGCGACGGCAGAGTGCCACGCGTTATATCGATCTGGTCGGGTCCCTCTTTTTTCTGAGCGCCGCCGCGCGGATCTTTTCGTGTCGTGAGGTCGCGCACTGTGCCGGCGGCGGATGTTTTTCGTGGTGCTTTGGTCTTTTTCGTTGCCATCTCTATGCTCCTGGGTTGTTGCCGTCCGAAGGGGTAAGGCCGTTTCGAATCGTTGACAACCTTCTTCCTCACCGCGGCCCGCTTTACACTTCCCGTCATCAATCGCAACTTCGCCGATGCCGAACCTTGTCAGTTGGATTCGCCGCCGCGACGAACCGCGCTTCAAGCCGTTCTTCGTCACTCATTCGCGGGTTCGGGTACGGAATGCCGCGCGCGGGCTTTTTGCACTCGAGGAAATGGACGCGCTCCTCCTCACCGGCGGAAATGACATCGGGCAAAAATTTTTACACCAGCCGGTACCGGATTCTGGTCTCCTCGAAAAACCGAATCTGAAACGGGACGAGTGGGAGTTTGCCGCCACCCGCCAGGCGCTCGAGCGCGGGCTGCCGATTCTGGCGATCTGCAAAGGATTGCAGGTGCTCAACGTCGCGCTCGGAGGCACTCTACGGCTCGACATCCCGGGGCACAATCTGCCCGAACAGCGCTCGCACGATGTGCAGCCGCTCCGCAGCGATCGCTCGGCAACACATCACTTCGAGAAAGTGAACAGCTCACATCACCAGGCGATCGATCGTCTCGCGGATGGCTGCATCGTGGAATCGTGGTGCGCGAAGGATGGCGTGATCGAGCAGTTCCGTCTGCGCGACCGCCCCTTCGGTCTCGCGGTCCAGTATCATCCCGAGCGAGGAACGATTTATGGAAAATTGTTTGAGGATTTCCTGGAGCAGGTGCGGGGCGGACGTGATGGAGTAATGGAGTAATCCGTTGCCACGCTCCTCGATGATCTTGGGATGGATCGGCCGACTAAGGCTGAGATCCGCTCGTTAGGCGCGAAACTCAATTCTATAACGGGCTTACCGGGAGTTTCCGGATTTCTGCGCCCCTAACCAACCTCAGGCTCCGCCACGGAAGACGCAGCGTGCCGTCGGCGTCTCGTGGATCACGATCTCGCACAGTCCCGGGAGTTGCGGAGCGAGCTTTTCCCAAAACCACGCCGCCATCTTTTCAATTGTCGGATTTTCCAGGGCGGCGACCTCGTTCAAATAAGAGTGATCGAGCTGCGCGACAAGCGGCTTCATCGCCGCGCCGATCTCGGCATGGTCGTAAACCCACCCGCTCGCATGATCGACTTCACCTTCAACCGACACTTCCACTTTGAAACTATGCCCATGCATTCGACGGCACTTGTGGCCTTCCGGCGCGGAAGGGAGCGTTTGGGCGGCTTCGAAAGTAAAGTCTTTCGTTAGGCGGGCTCGCATCGAGACGCAAACTCGCACTGGCGCACGCTCCTGTCATCCCGCACCGGGATTGACCGGCGCGCTCCGATCCAGTACCACGGCCGGATGTCGCACAAAACCCTCTGTCTCCTCGGATCTTTCCTCATCCTGCTCGACTTCACTCCACTCGCCGAGGCTCAGGGTCTGACGTCCGAACTCGAAGGCCGCCTCGTTTCCCTGCAGGGTAAATCCCTCCTGCCCTACAACTCGGCCGATCTCGCCCAAGCGAAATATATCGCGCTTTATTTCTCCGCCGGCTGGTGCGGACCATGCCATCAGTTCACGCCCGAGTTGCTGAAATTTTACAACGAGATGAAGCCGCAACGTGCTGGATTCGAGATTGTCTTCATGAGCGAGGATTACGGCGCGAACGCGATGGAGAAATATATGGCGGAAATGGCCATGCCCTGGCCCGCGATGCGCTACAGCGCAGCAAAATCGAGCCGCCTCAAGAAGTACGCCGGACGTGGCATTCCTGATCTCGTGCTCTTAAACGAAAAGGGCGAAGTAATTTCCGACAGCTACGCCAGTCAGCAATATCTCGGACCGTACAAGGTGATGAACGATCTGAAGAAACTCCTGACCGGCGATCCCAGCGGTGTCGCGCAAGCCGCGCTCGCCACCCCCGCGCCGCTCGCTCCGGCGCAAACCGAACCCGCCAGGCCGGCCATTAAATCTCCCAGTGGCACAAACTGGGACGAGGTCTTCAAGAAGAAATCCCCCTAACGAAGGCGGGCGGTAGAAAAAAGCTCACGCTCGGGGGCCGCGGAGCGAAAAACGCAGGTGCGCCGCGGGTGGATTCGCATCCGCTCTTCGGCTGATTAACTTCCCGCCGCGTCATGGCGTCGAGCATCACTGAACCGCACCTCACGCAAAGCGAGTCGCACTCCGACGGGCCGCCGGCGAACCCGGCCGTCCTCGCGATTCTTTTCGCGATCAGTTTTTCTCATCTCCTAAACGACACCATCCAGTCGCTCATCCCGGCGATTTATCCGCTGCTCAAGACGAGCTTTCACCTCAGCTTCGTCCAGGTGGGTTTTATCACCCTTGCCTTTCAGATGACCGCTTCGATCCTGCAACCCTTCGTCGGCCTCTACACCGACCGGCGGCCGAAGCCCTACTCACTCGCCTGCGGGATGGGACTAACGTTAGGCGGGCTCGTCCTCCTTTCCCACGCCACTCACTACGCCATGGTCGTCGGCGCAGCCGCGCTCGTCGGGATGGGCTCTTCCGTTTTCCATCCGGAATCTTCGCGCGTCGCCCACCTCGCCTCGGGTGGGCGAACCGGATTTGCCCAATCGCTTTTCCAAGTGGGTGGAAACGCTGGCAGCTCGTTAGGCCCGCTTCTCGCCGCGCTCATCGTCGTCCCGCACGGCCAGGGGAGCGTGCTCTGGTTTGCTCTCGTCGCGCTCCTCGGAATTGGGATTCTGATCGGGGTTGGCCGCTGGTACCGGAATCAATTGCATGAGGCAAAACGGCGGCCTGCAACTGTCGCCGCGCCGCGCGGCCCGCTCCAGCGCCGGGTCCGGTTCGCGCTCCTGATCCTCGGCGTGCTTATCTTCTCGAAGTATTTCTATCTCGCCAGCCTAACGAACTACTATACTTTCTACCTCATCCACAGGTTTCACCTCTCGGTGCAGGGGGCGCAGTTCCATCTTTTCCTTTTTCTCTTCGCTGTCGCCCTCGGCACTATTCTCGGGGGTCCGGTTGGC
Source organism: Chthoniobacterales bacterium (assembly GCA_036490855.1). GTDB lineage: Bacteria > Verrucomicrobiota > Verrucomicrobiia > Chthoniobacterales > UBA10450 > Palsa-1392. Next base: position 16,228 of record DASXDC010000301.1, on the reverse strand, counting down.
GACCGCTACGGTCGCAAGCTCGTCATCTGGATTTCCATCCTCGGCGTCGCCCCGTTCACGATCGCTCTCCCACATGCGAACCTCTTCTGGACCGGCGCCCTGACCGTCGTGATCGGGGTCATCCTCGCCTCCGCCTTCTCGGCCATTCTGGTTTATGCGCAGGAATTGGTTCCGGGAAAAGTGGGTTTGATCGCCGGTCTCTTCTTCGGCCTTGCCTTTGGCATGGCTGGTATTGCCTCCGCCGTCCTCGGCGAACTGGCCGACCGCACCAGCATTGAATTCGTCTTTCGCGTCTGCTCGTTCCTGCCTCTCATCGGGCTGCTGACGGCATTTCTCCCTAACGTGCGCCGCGCGCCCGCCCGCGCGAAATAATCGACCGGGTCGCCCTACACGCCGCGCTCGGTCGGGGTCCAGATGAACTTGTGCATCTGGAGTTGGAACCGAACTGGGAGTTTGTCGGTCAGAATCCATTCCACGATTTCGCGCGGATCGATTCGCCCAAAGATGGGTGAAAAAAGGACGGCGCGGCAGCGTTCCGCCAGTCGATGCTCACGCAGTTGCGCGCGTGACCATTCGTAATCTTCCCGCGAACCGATGACGAATTTCACCTCATCGCGCGCGCTCAGGTGCTCGATATTCGAGTAAAGATTGCGCTCCACCTCTCCGCTCCCGGGCGTCTTCAAGTCCATGATCCGGTGCACCCGTGGGTCGATCGCCGAGATGTCGTGCGCGCCGCTCGTCTCGAGCAGAACGGTGCACCCGGCGTCCGCCAGCATCGTCATCAGCGGGAGCACATTTTTCTGCAATAATGGCTCGCCTCCCGTGATCTCGACCAGCGGACAATCGCGTTGTTGGACCGCGTCGAAAATCTCGCCTAACGACTGCTTTTTCCCGTCGTAGAAGGCATATTCCGTGTCGCAATAGGTACAGCGCAGATCGCAGAAAGTCAGCCTGACGAAGACGCAGGGCAGCCCGGCCCAGCTGCTTTCTCCCTGCACCGAAAGGTAGATCTCATTGATCGTTATTCTCTTTTCGCGGTCGGACATACCCTCGGGAATGTAGCCGCCCTCTCGCCATGGTCTATGCAGGCCGGAGTTAGCGCCAGAGCCAGACCAGTCGCGCCGCGAAAAAAAGCATCACGAGCGCGCTCACCGCCTGAGTTCCCACTTGCCAGGCCGGCCGGGCAAAAATCCGCGCCCCGAGTTTCAACGCGGTGCAGAGGACAATTGTCCATGCGATCGCGCCGGAGACGACCGCGAGGGCGAGCGTGAGTGAGCTGAGAAAGGTGGCGTGGCCCTGAGCCGCGCCCTGACCGCCCACAACCGCGAACCAGAAACCAATGTTCCACGGACTCGTTAGGGCAAGGATCAGGCCGAGGAAATAGCCGGAGGTCCGCACGGGCGGGAGAGCGGCCGCGCCTAACGAATCGGCGTGTCCAGTGCGAGAGGCGCGCCAAGCGCCTCGGGCGAAATTGAAGGCGAGAAAAACCAGCAACCCGAAGCTGAGGATGCCGAGGAGAAGATGGAGTCGCGGCGAAGCGAGGAGCGCGCCCGCACCGGCCGCCACCCCCAGCGCCCAGAGGAAATCGCCCGTGCAGGCACCGAGCCCCAGCTGCCAGGCGGCCCAGAATCCTCCGCCAGCGGGGCGCGGGAGCAGCGCGCGCCGGATCATCTCGGCGTTAATCGGTCCGGGCGGCCAGGCGACTGACCAGCCGAGGACGAGCCCGTTAAGAATGGTGGCACCCGAGACCGTGCCCATCGTTAGGCAAAATTCAGAATCCGCATTCCTCTCTCGCTTCGGAATAGCTCGAGCGCACGCGCACCAGACTCGCGAGATAACGATCGACAGGCGGCGTTCCAGCGATCTTCTCCAGATTCGCCGGCGCGTAGAGGCGCGAGAAAATTGCGTGCACGATCCGGGTCCGCGGCACGCTCTTCTCGCCGTAGCCGAAAGGGATATTGCTCGACCAGAAGCGGACGTAATCGAGGCCGAGCTTCTTCTCCGTCCCGAGATAAATCACCGAATGGCCATGCTCCTCGCGGCCCACTTCCGGCGACCAGAAAATCTTCATGAAATCGCCCGGCTCCGCCTCTTCAAAATCGTCGAAGTTGCGGCCGAGACCGAGCTCATAGAAAAGTCGAGCCGTTCCCGGTCCATTCGCATTCCAGCGGCCCCAGATTCCTTCGCCGTCGCGCTGCCCGCGGATCATGAGGGAGTCGAGGGTTTCGTAATCCAGACGAAGAGCGCCACGATCGCGCAGCGCCTCGATCGTTTTCATAAAGACGAGATAGGTCGCGCCCGAGCAGTAGCTCGGCGAAGCGGCATCAGGCAGGATGAAAAACTTTCCTGATTCGAAGTGCGCCGCCGATCGGAGGCGAATCGTGGCCGCGCGTGAGGCCGAATATTTTCCGCCGAGCGGCATCTTTCCGATCTGTTGCAGGACGACCTCGTTCAGCGGGCTGGGCGCGAGCTGAGCCGAGAGTTCGTTAGGCAGGATCGCGAGCAGAAAGAGGACCGCGGGCCGAACGAAACGCACCGGAGACCAATAAGAAGAATGCGAGTTGCAGCAACCCTCGGCGAGAGAGTTGGCTTTCGCGCGAGAGTATGTTAACGACCAAATCGCATGCTGCGTTTCACGAAAATGAACGGGGCGGGCAACGATTTCGTCCTGCTCGATAACCGCGCCGGCGAACTTCGCCTAACGAGCGAACAGATCGCGCGACTCTGCGATCGCCATCGAGGGGTCGGCGCCGACGGTGTGCTCCTTCTCGAGTGCCCGATGAACGGAGCCGACTTCCGGATGCGTTACTATAACGCCGACGGCGGCGAAGCGGAGATGTGCGGCAACGGCGCCCGCTGTTTCGCTCGTTTTGCCGACCGGACAAGTGGCCCGCTGGAGACGGTTTCCTTCGAGACGCCGGCCGGAATCATCGGCGCGCAAATGATCGGAGAGCTGGTGAAGTTGCAGATGAGTCAGCCTAACGACCTCCGGCTTGGACTCGAGGTGCCGGTCAGCGGCGAAAATTTTCGCGCCGGCTACGTCGATAGCGGTGTGCCGCACGTCGTCGTCCCGGTCGCGCGGATCGATGAGGTGGATGTACGTTTGTTAGGCTCGGCTCTTCGCCATCATCCGATGTTCGCGCCCCGCGGAGCCAACGCCAATTTCAGCGAGGAACGGGGCCGGCACAGCATCGCGATCCGCACCTATGAACGCGGAGTCGAGGATGAGACGCTGGCCTGCGGGACCGGGGTGGTGGCGAGCGCGCTTCTTTTCGCGGCCAACCGAAACGTGTCCGGACCGATCGATGTCCAGGTGCGCGGTGGCGATACCCTGCAGGTCGATTTCACGCGGAGCGGCCAAGATTTCAGCAATGTGACCCTGACGGGCCCGGCCGATTTTGTTTTCGACGGGAGCATCGATCTCGGATAATCCAAACAGAATCCCCTAACGAATATGTTTCGCGGCACTTACACGGCGCTGGTCACTCCGTTCAGGAACGACGAAATCGATGTCGCGGCTTTTAAGAGCCTGATCGAAAGGCAAATCGCCTCCGGCATTACCGGGATCGTGCCAGTCGGAACCACTGGTGAATCTCCCACCCTCAGTTGCGGCGAACGGCATCACGTCATTGAGCTGGCGGTGGAGTCGGCGCAGGACCGCTGCCAGGTCATCGCCGGCACCGGCTCCAATTCAACCCGCGATGCCATTGCGCACACGAAGGAGGCGGAAACGATCGGGGTCGACGGCGCGCTCCTCGTCGCCCCTTATTACAATAAGCCGAACCAGGAAGGTCTCTTCCGGCACTTCGCGGCGATCGCGGAGGCAACTTCGCTCAAGCTCGTCCTCTACAACATCCCGGGTCGCTGCGGGATCGATATCGGAGCCGACACCGTCGTTAGGCTGGCGGAAAAGTTTTCCAACATCGTCGCGATCAAGGAAGCAAGCGGAAGCGTCGATCGGGTGAGCGAGCTGGTTCGGCGCGCGCCGGACGGCTTCACCGTTCTGAGCGGCGACGACTCGCTCACTCTGCCTTTCCTTTCGGTCGGCGCGGTCGGCGTAGTGAGCGTCGTTTCCAATCTTTTTCCCGGGGAAGTGGCGCGACTCGTTAGGCTTTTCCTCGAAGGCAAGGCGGAGGAAGCGCGGCAGCTTCATCAAAAATTCTTTCCCCTCTTCAAGGATATTTTCCTCGAACCGAATCCGGTGCCGGTGAAAACTGCTCTTTCCTGGCGCGGCGCAATCGCACCGGATTGCCGTCTCCCGCTCGTCAGCATGAGCCAGGAGAACGAGAATCACCTCCGGCGGACCTTCGACGAGCTCATTAAAGCGCTGGAATGAGCGCGCCGATCCGGGTGCTGCTCGTCGGTGCGAAGGGCAGAATGGGTCGCGCGATCGCCGACGCGGCGGCGAAGGATCCGAGCCTGACGATCGCGACAGGCCTGGCCCGCGGCGATGTGATCGCGCCCGCGCTGGAAAATTGCGATGTGGTGATCGATTTCAGCGCGGCTGAGTTGACGACCGAGGTTTGCGCGGCGTGCGCGAAACGCGGGAAGCCGCTCGTTCTTGGCACAACCGGCCAGAGCACTGCGCAAAAGGATACGGTCGCAGTCGCGGCGCACTCTATCGCGATTGTTTTCGCAGCCAACTTCAGCACCGGAGTGAACACGCTCTTCGCCCTCACCCGCCGTGCGGCGAAATTGTTAGGCAACGGTTTCGATCTCGACGTGGTCGAGATGCATCACCGGACGAAGAAGGATGCGCCGAGCGGGACCGCCAAGCGGTTGCTCGAGATTTTACAGCAGGCGAGAGGCCGCGAAGTGGCCGCGCAATCCATCCGGGCGGGCGACATCGTGGGTGAACACACCGTCATTTTTACCGGGCCAGGGGAGCGCCTGGAATTAACCCATCGCGCCGCGAGCCGTGAAACCTTCGCACTCGGCGCCTTGCGCGCGGCACGCTGGGCACTGACGCAGCCGCCTGGACTCTACCAGATGGAAGATGTGCTCGGCCTGGAGATTTAAGCGATGAGAGCGGGCATCGCCCTCGGTGCCAATCTCGGTGATCGTCTGCGCAGCCTAACGATGGCGCGCGAGAGAATTCTCGCCTTGCCTAACGTCGCGCCACCGCTCCTCTCCTCCGCCCTCTATGAGACGGAGCCGGTGGAATGCGAAGCGGGTGCGGAAAAATTTCTCAATGCCGTGGTGGAAATCGGCTACGCCGGTTCTTCGCAGCAGCTCCTCGAGGCCCTGCGCGAGATCGAAGTCAATCTCGGACGACCATCAGAGCATACGGCGAATCATTCGCGCACGATCGATCTCGACCTGCTTTATCACGGCGCGCGCGTGATCGATGAGCCGCACCTTCAGTTGCCGCATCCGCGCATACAGTTGCGTGGCTTCGTTCTGCATCCGCTGGCTGAGATCCGGCCAAATTTCGTCATCCCGGGAGAAACGCGCACGATCGGCGAGCTGAGTGCGGAACTGGCCCACGCCCCTTCGGTGGTGCGTTCGCCGCTGCAGTGGTAAGCTCCGCCACCATGGAAGATTTTCGGGCCCGCAAGAGCCGTGGAGCGCGCATTACGGCGCTGACCGCCTACGACTATCCGACCGCGCGCCTGCTCGATGAGAGCGGGATCGATATCGTCCTCGTCGGCGACTCGTTAGGCATGGTTGTGCTTGGTTATGAGGACACAACCGAGGTGACGTTTGAGGAAATGCTCCATCACACCCGGGCGGCGGCGCGCGGGGTGAAGCGAGCACTGCTCGTGGCTGATCTTTCGATCGGCACTTACGACAATCCGGAGATGGCGCTGGCGAACGCGCGCCGGCTGCTGGAGGCGGGCGCACAGGCGGTGAAACTGGAGGGCGGGGCGAGCCACGTCGCGCAGATCGAGGCGATCGTTAGGGCGGGGATTCCTTTGATGGCGCACATCGGCATGCTGCCGCAAAGCGTACGCGAGGAGGGCGGCTATAAGGTGAAAGGGCGGGCCCCGGCGGAGGCGGAACGGCTGTTAGCCGATGCATGCGCGGTCGAAGCGGCTGGAGCGTTTTCAGTAGTGCTGGAAATTGTGGCGGCAGAAACCGCTCGGCACATCACCGAGGCGATTCGTATCCCGACGATTGGAATCGGCTCGGGCGAACATTGCGACGGCCAGATTCTTGTGACGCACGATCTGATCGGTTTGTATCCATGGTTTACCCCGAAGTTCGTTTCGCCGGTCGTGCAGGTGGCCGAGGAAATCCGGCGGGCGGCCCGAATTTTTTCCGAGCGGACGCGCGGACAGATTCGTTAGGCAAGAGGGCCGCGAAAGTTTGACAAACTTTTTCGCGAGTCGTCTGTCTAACCTGAGATGAACGCCGCCACCGCACGAACCGCCCAACCCTTGCCGGTCTGGTCCGGCCGGAGCAAACCACGCAACTGGCTTCTGACCGGGCTCATCATTTCGCTCCTCCTCCACGGGCTGCTCTGCTTCTTTTTTTACCGGACTGGCTTTCAAGCGAATCCGCCGCTTGGAATGGAAAAACGCCAGCCGCCGACCTTCAAGGTGAAGAGCGTCGAGACAACGCCGAAGCCGCTCGACGAAGCGGCCGCCACTTCGATCGCGGAAGCGGCCAAGCCGAATCCGGACAAAACCGATGTGCAGCTACCGGACGACCAGAAATCGTTCGATCAACTCTTGCAGGACGTGCACGCAACGGCGGCGATGCCGGACGAAACGAAGGATGTCCTGCCCGATAAGCCGCGGGTCCAGCAGACGAATCTCAATTCCGTCATCAATCAAATCGAGCGCACGACCGCGCAATCGCTTTCGCGCACCCCGAACGCGAAGCGCGAGCAGGCATTGCTGAACGACGTGGCCGATTCCGGACGGCCGCAGCCGGCCATGACCGGCACCGAACTAGCGACGAGCACGACGATCAAGAACCCGAATACCTTTAACGATATCCCAGGCGATAGCGCAGGACCTCGAACCGATCGCGCACCGGGCTTCAGCGATCTCGAATCGCTTCTCTCGCAGAAAGGGCCGCTCGGTTCCGGCACGAAATTCAAGATGCCTAACAATCAGCTCTTCCAGTACGACAGCGCCGATCTGCAGGGGAGCGCGGTCGAGCAATTGCAGAAAGTGGCGACACTGATCAAGCGAAACCCGAAGGCGACTTTCACTCTCGAGGGCTACACCGACTCGTACGGATCCGAGGAGTATAATCTCGACCTCAGCCGGCGCCGTGCGGAGAGCGTGAAGACGTATCTCGTGAACGTGCTCGGGATCAATCCGGGGCAGATCGAGACGCGCGGTTACGGGAAAGCGAATCTGCTGACCTCACCAGACGCCTCGATCGAGGAACAGGAAATCAACCGCCGCGTCGTGGTGGTGGTGCATTAACGGTTCGTTAGGCTGACTCTTACCAATTTTTCACCCACTGCGCGGTTGTGGTGGAGTTGGCGGTGCTCCAAAGATCGAAGGTTGGATTGTAGCCGCCAGACGTCGGTCCCGCGGTTGAGTAACCATAGCTGTTGCCAAATGGGTCTTTGACAAAGGTCTTCCCATTGTCCGCCCCGAGCTGATTAGACTTGAAAGCCATGTAGGAAGTTCCGGGCCCGGGTTGTCCGTCGCCATCAGTGTCACCGCATAAGCTCGCGTAAAGAATCTCGCTTGCGTCGAAGTACTTCGTCGGATCACTTTCGGTCGGAAGTAATCCGCTGGTGGGAAACGTCCCGTTATCCGCCTTGTAATTTTCCAACGCGGCCGACATCGCTGCGATCTCGGCTTCGGCGCGGGAACGGGCTCCCTTGTTATACACGTAACCGCTCGTCGCCAGGACCAGGCCGGCGAGGACAAGAATGATTGAAATTACAACAAGGATCTCAACGATCGTGAAGGCCGCTCCGGCAGCGATCTTGCCTAACGAGCCGTGCATCAGCTCTGCTGTTGCAGTCCGCCGATGATGCTGATCAACGGCATGAAGAGCGCGATCACGATCGTGCCGACGACGACCGCCAGCAGTACGATCATAATCGGCTCCAGCATCGAGGTAAGACCAGCGACGGCGTTATCCACTTCGTCGTCGTAGACTTCTGCAATCTTGAGCAGCATCTCGGGCAATTGACCCGTCTCTTCGCCGACGTCGATCATGCTGATGACCATCGGCGGGAAGGCACCGCTCGCCTCCAGCGGCTGGACGATCGACTCGCCCTCTTTCACCGAATCGTGGACCTGGGTGATGGCGTTGGCGATGACGACGTTGCCCGCCGTCTCTCGCGTGATGTTGAGCGCCTGCAGGATGGGGACACCACTCGTGACGAGCGTGCCTAAGGTTCGCGCGAAACGTGAGATCGCGCTCTTGCGCGTCAGGTCGCCAAAGAGCGGCGCGCGGAGCGAGAGACTGTCGATCACGGCCCGGCCGCGCGAGGTGCGCGAGATGAATTTGTAGAACGCGACCAGCGCAATAATGCCGCCGATCACGATCAGCCAGTGGTCCTTGAAGACGTTGCTGACCCCGATAACGAACTGGGTGATGGCCGGGAGCGGCTTGTCGCCCAGCATGTCGTGGAAGATCTGCTGGAATTTCGGGACGATGAAAATCAGTAGGAACGACATGATGACGAAGGCGAGGAAGAGGACGATCGCCGGATAAATCATCGCGGCCTTGACCTTGTTCTTCACCTTCTGCGCCTTCTCCTGGAATTCGGCGAGGCGATTGAGAACGAGTTCGAGAACGCCGCCGAGCTCGCCGGCTTTCACCATGTTGACGTAGAGCTTGTCGAAGATGCGGGGATGCTGCGCGAGACCTTCCGAAAACGTGCTGCCACCCTGCACGGCATCGGCCAGCTGATCGATCGTGCTCTTGAGAACAGCGTCGCGTTCCTGTTTGGCGAGGACATTAAGCCCGCGCAGCAATGGCAGACCGGCGTCGATCAGTGTTGCAAGCTGCCGGGTGAAGACCATCAGGATTTTCGGCTTAACCGTCTTCTTTTGGAAAAGAACAATCCCTTTGCCCTTCGCCTTCGTCGTCCGCGCCGGAGCGGCGGTTTTCACGGCGCGCCGAGTTTTTTTGTCCGCTCCGGTCGCTTCTCCTTCCTCGTAAACGCTGGTCGGGAAATAGCCCGCCTGGCGAAGCTGGCCGATGGCGTCGTTACTCGAAACCGCGTCGACCAGACCGGTGGATTCGTGACCGCGAGAATCGAGGGCGACGTAGGCAAAACGAGGCATGGCGAAAGGAAATCGCTGGGAGAATAAAGAAGCACAAAATCTCTGTCGAGTGTTTGTGCGACAGCGGAAGGATGGTGAGGATCGCAGCGCGGAATGGTGGGAGTTGCGGCTCGTTAGGTGTACTTCAACACCTCCTCGATCGTTGTGTCGCCCTCGAAGATGCTGCGCAGGCCGTCCTGTCGCAGAGTCACCATCCCGAGCTCAATCGCCTTCTGTTTCAGGACGACCGAGGGCGCGCGCTCGTTGATCAGCGCGCGAATTGGATCGCTGATTTTCATCAGCTCATAGATTCCTTTGCGACCGCGATAACCGGTCTGGTTGCACTTCTCGCAGCCTTTCCCGTAGTAAAAATGCCGCTCACCGATTTCGTTAGGCGAAAGATTGAGCTGGACGAGGAGCGACTCGTTAGGCTGGTAGGCAGTACGGCAATCGCGGCAGATACTGCGCAGGAGACGCTGCCCGAGGACGGCATCGAGGGTGGAGGAAATGAGGAACGGCTCCACCCCCATGTCGATCAGGCGCGCGATCGCCCCGGGGGCGTCGTTCGTGTGCAGGGTGGTGAAGACGAGATGACCGGTGAGCGAAGCCTGAATGGCGATCTGCGCCGTCTCGAGGTCGCGGGTTTCACCGACCATGATGCGATCGGGATCCTGGCGCAGAAAGGCCCGCAGAACGCGCGCGAAGCTGAGCCCGATGGCGTCATTGACCGGAACCTGCATCACGCCCTCGAGATCGTACTCGACTGGCTCTTCCGCGCTCAGAAGTTTCGAGTCGATCGTGTTGATCTTGCGCAGGCAGGAATAGAGCGTGGTCGTTTTGCCGGAACCGGTCGGTCCGGTGACGATGAAGATTCCGTTAGGCCGATTGATCACCTCGAGGATGTAATCGTAGATGTACTGCGGCATCCCGAGCGCCTCGAGATCGAGGTTGACGGTCGAGCGATCGAGGACGCGAAGCACGACGCTTTCGCCGAACTGCGTCGGCAAAGTGGAGACCCGCAGATCAACCGCGCGGCCGGCGATGCTTTTCTGGATGCGGCCATCCTGTGGAAGTCGACGCTCGGCGATGTTCATGTTCGCCATCACCTTCACGCGTGAGATGACGGGAAGCGCGAGATGGCGCGGCGGCGGCGCCATTTCATAGAGCGCGCCGTCGACCCGGTAGCGAACTTTGAATTCATTCTCGAATGGCTCGAAATGGATGTCGCTCGCCCGGTCCTGGATCGCCTGATACAAAATCAGATCGACGAAGCGAATGATCGGGGTCGAGTTGGCTTCGGCTTCGACATTGGCGCCCGCGCTCGCGCTACCGGCGAGGGTCATAAGTTCGCCGGTTTCGCCGAGCTGCTTCAGGATGTCCTCCATGCTGGAGGTGTCCTCGCCATAGTGCTTGCGCAGCCGTCCCTCGATCTGCGCGGCGGGCGCGAGCACGACCTGGATGTCGCGGCCTAACGCAAAGCGCAGGTCTTCGATTGTCTGGGTATCGAGCGCATCGACGAGCGCGACGCGGATTGCGTTGTCCTCTTCGCCGATCGGCAGCGCGGCGTGCAGTCGTGCCAGCCCGGCGGGGATGAGATGCAAAATATGCGGGGTGATTTCCACCTGGTCGAGATCGACCACTTCCGATCCGAGCGCCTCCGCGATCGCCTGATAAAACTGGGTTTCGTCGACGATCCCGTGGTCGACCATCGCATCTTCGATCGGCTTCCCGTTTTGCATCGTCTCGAGGAGAACATCATCGGCCTGAGCCCGGTCCATCAGTCCCTGGTCGATGAAAAGGTCGAGAAGACGTTCGTTATTCATCAGTTCAAATCGCCGAGAGTGATCGAGATCACCTCCTCCGCACTCGTTAGGCCAGCGAGGACTTTGCGCACGCCATCCTCGCGCAGGGTGCGCATGCCGAGCTCACGCGCGCGTTGCCGCAGCACCATGGTGGAAGTGCGGTTGTTCACCATGTGGCGCACTTCGTCGTCGACCTCGAAGATTTCGAAAATGCCCATCCGGCCCTTGTAGCCGGTCTGACGGCAGCGCTCGCAGCCAACCGCGCGCATAACGTTGGCTTCGCCGAGCTGCGAGGTCTCGATTCGCAGAGCGCGCAGCTCGGATTCCGAAAGCTGACCCGGCTCCTTGCAGTTGGCGCAGAGTCGCCTAACGAGTCGCTGGGCCATAATCGCGCGAATCGACGTCGCAACGAGAAACGGCTGGACGCCGATGTCGATCAGCCGCGCGACGGCGGAAGGGGCGTCGTTTGTGTGCAGGGTACTGAAGACGAGATGACCCGTCAGGCTGGCGTTGGTCGCAATCGAGGCGGTCTCGAGATCGCGGATTTCGCCGATCATGATGATGTTCGGCGCCTGGCGCAAAATCGACCGGAGCGCGGCCGGAAAAGTCATGCCGATGTCGGTGTTTACCTGCACCTGGTTGATGCCGTTCATCTGATACTCGACCGGCTCTTCGACGGTGATGATTTTGCGGTCGGGTTTGTTGATATAATTCAGACAGGCGTAGAGCGTGCTCGTCTTGCCGGAACCGGTCGGACCGGTTACGAGCAAAATCCCGTCGGGCGCGCGGAGGAGGCGCTCGCAAATTTCCTGGTCGTCGCTCAGGAAACCGAGCTCCGGCAAACCGAGAAGCAGGCTCGTCTTGTCGAGCAAACGCATCACCATGCTCTCGCCGTGATTCGTCGGGACGGTCGAAACCCGCAGGTCGATCGATTTGCGGCTCATCTTCACCTGGATGCGGCCATCCTGCGGCAGACGTTTCTCCGCGATGCTCATCGAGCCGGTCATGATCTTGAGCCGGCTGATGATGGCGGATTGCAACTTCTTCGGCGGCGATTGCATTTCCTGCAGCACGCCATCGATGCGAAAGCGGACGCGGAAACTTTTCTCGAGCGGCTCGAGATGAATGTCGCTCGCCCCAAGCTTGTGCGCTTCGAGCAACAAGAGCGAAACCATGCGCACGATCGGTGCATCGCCGCTCTCGCCTTCCGGCAATTCCGCGCCTTCCGCGATGTCGATTTCCTCGAGCGCGGCATCGCCGATCTTCTGCCGCAAAACATCGACTGCTTCCTCGGCGCTTCCGTAATATTTGATCAACGCCTGCCGAATGTTTTCCGGCGTGGTGCAGACGAGTTCGATCTCGCGTTTGAGCAGGAAACTAAGGCTGTCGATGCTGTCGAAATCGAGCGGCTCTCCCGTCGCGACGACGAGTCCGTGCTCATTGCGCGCGATCGGGATCATCTTGAAACGACGCGCATCCTGCGGCCGGATCTCGTCGATCACATCCTGCGGCACGACCAGATCAGCGAGATCGATCCAGGTCATTTCCGCCTGGGCGGCGAGGCTGCGGGAGACGTCGTCAGCCGAGACGATGCCCTGCCTAACCAGCGCATCGATCACGCTTTTTTCTCCGTTGAGATTGGCGCGCGCCTCGTCGATCTGCTTACGGGTCAGGAGACCAAGATCCCGCAAAACATCGAGAACGTACTCTTCGTTAGGCTGCGGCATTTCCGGTGAGACGGTCGATCGACAAGTGCACTACTTTGGCTGGGCGGCAGCGACGAGAACGACGTCGTAGAATTGGCCGTTCGCTCGCTTCAGGCGGAGGTGCAGCGGTGCGTCGACGGCCTTCCGCATGAGCGGCTCAATTTCCTTTGCCCGCGAACCGGCGACGCCATGACCTTCCACCTCCACAATCTGGTCATCGACGGCGAGCATCCCGCGGGCGGCGGGGGAATGGGGCTTGACTTTGCTGATCGTCACGGCCTTGAGGGTCGGATTCAGGAATCCATCGACGTCCACTCTGACCGCCATGCCTAACCAGCCATGCCCAGCAGCCTGTATTGTTAGGGCAAGGAACCAGCCTAACGAAACCAACAGCGCCAACCTCCTTTCCCGCACGAGGCAAAGAATAGCACGAAGGCGGCTGGGGAGTCGCGGATTTATCGGGTCGCAACGCGGCGCGAAGTTCGCCCCGTCGGGCCAGGAAGACAAAGTCGTCCGGGTTAGGCTTCCGGCTGGACGGCAAATCCCACTGCCGGTTCGGCGTCGCCTGTGACTGCCGACTGGTCCTGCAGATAGGTGCGTCCTTTGTAAAATGGAGACACGATCGCGAATAGGACCGCCGTCCCCAGCATGACCCAGACGAAAAACATGAAGTAACTCGCGCCCTGCAGCTTCACCGTGCCGTCGGGATTCTGGATGAAGAAATTGACCGCGGCGGTGAATTGGTTCCCGAGCGAGACCGCGAGCAAATAGGTGCACATGATGAGCGATTTTAGCTTCACCGGTCCCTGAGTGTAGGAAAACTCGAGGTGGGTCGGCGAGACCAGCGTCTCGCCGGCGGTCAGCACGACGAACGCCCAGACTTGCCAGATAATGCTCGGCCGAGCGCCGGCGTCGATTCGCGTCTGAATCAGCGCGACGATAAAAAATGAACCGGCGGTGACGAACAATCCGGCGCCGATTTTTCGAAGCGGCGTCAGCCTAACGAACTTCTCAAGGAACGGGTAGAGCCAGTAGGAAAAGACCGGCAGCAGAATCAGGATAAAAATTGGGTTTACCGTCTGGATCTGCGAAGAGAGCCACTCAATCCCGAAAAGGTGCCGATCCATCGATTCCGCCTGAACGATCCAGGAGGAGAAATTCTGCTGCCAGAGCGCCCAGAAAATCATGACAAAGGGCACCGGCATCAGAACGTTCAGAATCGTCTTCCCGGTTTCCCGGTTGAAAATCTCACGCGCGTAATTACGGAGCCCGACCGGCGGGATATGGACGAATTTCCTGCGTCCCAGCCAGAAGACGAGGGTCGCCATGGCCATGAAAACACCCGGAAGACCGAAGGCGACGTCGGGACTGTGGAGGCGCGGACTTTCCAGAAAACTGACAACGCCGGGTGGAAGCTTGGCGATCATTCCAGCTGGATCGGCAGTATAAGGCTCGAGCAGCCAGGGGATCAGCAGGGTTGAAATGAAGGAACCGGCGTTGATCGAAAAATAGAACCAGTTAAAAACGCGGGTGAGCAGATGCTGGTTCGACGCACCGAATTGGTCGCCCACGTTCGTCGAGACGCAGGGTTTGATTCCACCCGCGCCAATCGCGATCAGGGAAAGGCCGATCGCGAGGAGATAGCGAGGCTCGATCATGTGTGCGACCGACGAACCCATCAACGCCAGAACGGCGTGCCCCGCGCAGTAGACAATCGAGATCCAGAAGACGACCCAGAACTTGCCGAAGACCGCGTCGGCCAGAACTGCTCCGAAGATCGGCAAAATGTAAAGGACCGATACAAAGGTGTGATACCAGGCCTCGGCCTGCGGCGCCGACATCGCACTCAGGTGGCCCATCTTGTCCAGGAGGTATTTGGTCATGAAGATGGTGAGGATGGAATTCATCCCGTAATAGGAGAAACGTTCGGCCGCCTCGTTGCCGACGATGTAAGGCACACCCGGCGGCATGGTCGAGATCTTGGGGGGCGAGGTGAGATAATCCGTTTTGGCCATGGCGAAGCTTTTCGTTAGGCGTTTCGGTTCCTAGGGGGCCGGCGACGGAAAAAAGTTAGCCGGGGTCTTGGCGGCGGTCGGCGGCGTCGGGTAGGCGCGGTCCGCCGCGGGGTGTCCGGCTGTCAACGGATGGAGATGTTCCCGTTGCAACTCCGGCAATTCGCCGACGTGATGGCGCTCACAGGAGGCGAAGACGAGGACGAGACCGGTCAGAGCCGCGAGCGGAGAAACCCGAAAACGAAACATGCGCCGGAAGAGTAAGGGGCGACTCGCGCGCGGCGCAACAAAAAGTTGGACCCGGAAGCACGAAGTCACGCGCCTCGAGACTTCCGCCTAACGCATTAAGGCTTTTCGGTTCACATTGCTCCGGATTCCTGATATTTTTTGGAGATGAAAACTTCGACCTCTCGCAGAAGCCGTCCGGCCGTTTTGCAACGGGCGCGTTGGAGCGCTTACGCCGCCGCCGGCGCCGCCACTGCTCTTACTGGCCTCGGTTCTGCGGAGGCTGAGATTCATTATTCCGGAATCATCAACCAACAGGTGAAAGGCCGGCCATTTCATCCCGCCCGGGTCGCCTTTCAATTGGATCAGCCGGGGGATTCATTTGTCCTGCGTCACGTGCTCAGCTCGAGCGGGGTGGTGGGTTACGCCGGCGTTTCGATGCACGGAGTCGGAACCCGCGCCCGTTTCGGCGGCTTCGTCCACACGATCCCCTACTACGGCGGACCTGTCTCCTACGCTTCGAAACTGAGCTTCGGGCAAAACGTCGCCACCGTGCCGCAGGTCTTTTTAGCAGGCGGACGCAACTTCCAGAGCGCCAACATGGCCATCGGCGAAGTGCAACGTCGCTACCAGTGGAGCAAGCGAGGTGAAGGCTTTCTCGCCTTGCAATTCGACAGTGGCCAGGGCGTGCAATATGGCTGGGCCCGCATCAAGATAAGCGGGCCGTTCGCTCACTACATGACGGTGATGGATTATGCTTGGGGCGATCCGGGCGAGACAGTTTTGGCCGGCGACAGCGGCCAGGGCGCAGTGCCGCAGGTCCCCTTTTCCGGATCGTTGGGCTGGCTCGCCCTCGGTGGCGCCGGTCTGCTCGCCTGGCGACGCGCCCGCACGCCGACTGCCTCGTTAGGCAAAGCCGGAAGCCCCTCGCCATCTTCGTAATCGCCGAACCCCATCCCCTCGCTCCGCCCGTCCCCGTTCCGCCGGTTGAGAGGCCTTCCCCGAGCGGCGCAGCAGAGCATTATCATCCCGAGGCGCCGCAGGACGGAGAGGAAGCTCATCGTTGCATGCAGCGGTTTCCCTGTCTTCGAACGCGAAATTTGCATCCGGCGCGCGTCCCAGGACAAAATCGTTCGAGCCGCCACGCCGCAGCCGGCTCCCGGCGCGGCTGGCTCATTGCGTCGCCGCCGACCAGTGCCAGTTTAGGCGGATGCCGAACCAATTCCTGCGCGCCGCACTCCTTTCTTTTCTTTGCCTAACGATCTCGCCGCTCGTGGCCGCCGCGCCCGCGAAGC
>DASXDC010000300.1:0-8621 GCA_036490855.1 Chthoniobacterales bacterium | reverse complement strand
AACGAGCACGGTCGTGCCGTCGGTCACGGTGAGATCGCGCGGATCGAAAAGACGGGCGTGGCGAATGACGAGATCGCCGCTCGGCTGATGAGCGAGGGCGCGGGCGATGCCTTCCGACCAGGCGGCGTCGGTTTTTTCCTGCGCAGCGCTTAGTTGTGGGACGGCTGACTCGGAACCTTCCGGCACGACCGAGAACCAACTGGAGACAGAGGCGGCAACACCTTTACGATCGAGCCAAATTGATTGCGGGGAAAACCCGAGGCCGGTGATGCGGTACTGCGTCCACTCGCCTTTGCCGGGAGAGAGCGCGATCTTGCCGGCTTCGACGAGTGTCGCCTCGCCGGCGGGAAGGAGCGCGAGTTTGTGCGCCGGCGCCTTGAGGAGCGCGCGCGCGAGCACGGCGGTGAATTCCGGCGGCGGATTCATCGGGAGATAAAAGGCGGCGCCCGTCACCGGCTGGTCGCCTTGCTCAGCGCGATTTTTCCAGGTGGCATGCCCATTCTTGAGCGCGAAATGCTCGTCGATCGGCGCCTTCATGTAATCGTTGCCGCGCCCTTCGTATTCCGTCGGCAGGCCGGCGTCGTTCAATTTCCAGGTCGCGGTAATGTGATCGCCGCGCCCGCGATCGTTGTAGGCGTACTCGGCGTGCACTTCACCGTCCGGCCCGGTCTGCAGGGCCTGCGAGCCAGCCTCGTTACCCTGGATCAAAACGGTGTCGACGAGCGGCGCGGCCGAGAGGTCGGCTGCAACGAGGAAGACGAGGATGCCGGCGATGCGTCTTTTCATGGCTTATTCATGTTGGACACGTTGCACCATTGCCACCGCCCCCATCAAGAGCAGCCCGGCAACAACCTGATGGGGCCGGAGGGCGGCGTGGAAGAATCCCCAGGTGATGCAAACGGCGGCCAGCGTCTGCATCATCTCGAAATAACCGGCGGTCGAAGCCTTCGTTAGGCGAAGTCCTTCGAAATAGATCAGGAGCGGGATCCCGCCCGAAAGAGAGGCGAGGAGGACAAGCGCGCCGACCGCCGTCGCCGGATGAGCTTGCGCCGCGGCCGGCCAGAGAGCGGCTGGATGCATCTTGCCCAGGACGAGGAGGATGATTGTCATGCAGATCAAACCGACGACGATGCGCAGGCTGGCGGCGAGACGGAGCGACATTCCCAGCATCACGCCGCGCCCGGCGACAGTCGAGAGTCCCCAAAAAAGCGCGCAGATGAGTGCGTAACCGGTCCCGAGATTCAATCCTGCCTCCGCGAAGGAGACGCCGATCAATCCCGGATAAGTGACCGAAACAAAAATCCCGGCGAGAACCGCGAGAGCGGCAAAGGGAAAGAAACGCGGGCCGAGCCGATCGCCGAAAAGGAGGCAGGCGCCGACCGTCGAGACGACCGGCTGGATATTGAGGATGACGTTCACGACCGTCGGATTGCCATTCTTGAGGGCGAGAGTGAAGAAGATCGTCCCGACGGCCGACCCTGCGAAGCCGGAGAAGATGAGATAACCCCAGGTGCGTCGGTCGACCCGCGGGATCTCCTTTAGCCTAACGACAAGGATGGGCAGGAACATGAGGAGAATGAGGACGTGCTCCCAGAAGACGATCACCTCCGCATCGAAGAGGTCGTTCAGTGGAATGCGCCAGGCGCTCTCCGTTCCCCAAAGCGCGGCCCCGATCGCGACCAGCCATGGACCGTAGCTCTTGCGTTTCGGCGCGGGCTCGGTCATCCCAGAAGGGTGTATCTCTCGCGCGCAGATGCGTCAACGAATTGAAAACTCCGCGCGACTTGCACCCGGCTGCGAACATGAGCCGATGAAGGAGCGATGGACGGACTTGTTAGGCACCGCCGAGCGACTCCTTCCTTCCTACCTCGCGGCGGTGGGAGATTTGTCGCACGCGCATAAGGGTATTCGACGGAGCGAGCTGTTTTTCTTCTACACCCTGGTCGCTCCGGGAAATCCGGCCCGCATCATCGAGTCAGGACGCGCCCGTGGCCAAAGCACGATCGTCCTCTCGCGTCTCTTTCCAGAAACGGCGATCGTTAGTCTGGAATCGGATGCGGGCTCGCCCGATGCGAAGGTGGCGGCAGAGCGGCTGCGCGACTGCCGGAATGTCGACTGCCGTTTTGGTGATTCGCTTCTTCTTCTTCCGGAGATGGTCGAGCAAAAAGACGTGGTCCTGATCGATGGGCCGAAGGATTTTCGCGCCCTCAAGCTCGCCTTTCGCCTCCTGCGCACAGGCAAACCATCGGCGGTTTTTGTGCATGATCTCTGGCTCGGCTCGCCGCCGCGCCATTTTGTCGATCGTCATCTTCCCTCCGCTTTCCTGAGCGACGACGCGCGCTGGGTCGAGCGCCACGCGCAGCTCGATTCCCGGAAAAATATTCCGCCCCGCGATTCGTCAGGCAAGAAAACCGCCTATGGCGCCACCCTCGGCTGCTTCCAGGCCGGCGCCGAAAATTACGGGCGTCGTCTGCGGCAATGCAGCGCCGCGCAGGGGGCCGATCGCCTGCGGGAGACTGTCCGCAAAATCCTCCGCCGGCCAGCTCGCGTTCGCCCGCGAGATTTCGCCGCCCCCTAACGAACCTGCTGGAGCGCAGTTCGCATCGCCGCGACCGGCGCCGGTCGATCGAACCAGAACTCGAAAGCGAGCGCGCCCTGCTGGAGCAACATCGTCAGGCCATTCGCGCCTCGCGCGCCCGCCTCGGCCGCGGCCGCCAGCAGCCGGCTCTGATGCGTCTGGTAAACGAGATCGTAAATCATGAGATGCGGCGCGAGGAGCGCGGGCGAGAGAGGCAATCGGTCCGACTGCTTGAGTCCGAGGTTGGTCGCGTTGACGACGAGATCGGTCCGCGCGAGCTGCGCGCGTAACGCTCCCTCCTCCCATGGAACCGCTTCCAGCCGCGCTTCCGGTCCAAGCACGCGCGGTCCGCTGAAATAACCGGCCAACTCCCGCGCCAGAGCCTGCGCTTTTTCCAGGGTGCGATTGACGAGGACGAGCCGCTCGCAGTTTTCAAAGGCGCATTGGTAGGCGAGGGCGCGTCCCGCTCCACCGCCCGCGCCGAGGAGGAGGACGCGCAGATCGTGCAGATCGACCGAGAACGCCTCTCGAAGCGCGCGGACAAAACCGGGAGCGTCGGTATTCCGGCCTAACGAAACATGATCGCGAAAGGCAATCGTGTTGAGCGCGCCGATCTTGCGCGCACGCTCTTCCACCTCGTCGACAAACTCGAGAGCGGCGATCTTGTGCGGCGTGGTCAGGTTCACCCCAATAAACTCGTGCTGGCGGAGAAGCGCCAAGGCCTCTTCCAACTCGTTAGGCGCAATCTGGAAGCGCGCATACTGCAGATCGAGGCCGCTCTTTTCCAAGGCGGCGTTTTGCATTTGGGGCGAGAGCGACGGCGCGATCGGGTCCCCGATCACCCCGAGCCGAACGGGAGGTGACGCCTCGGCGCTGACATTTTCCCAACGGCGCAGATCGTGCAGATCGTAAACCGGCTTCATTTGCAAAGGGCCGCGGGATGACAAGCGGGCGCGGCATGGTTACCGTCGCGCGACCGCATGTCTGACGCCGCCAACAAGCAGCCTGCCCCTTCCGATTTCATCCGCGATATCGTCGCAGAAGATGTGCGGAGCGGAAAGCACGTGAAGATCCAGACCCGGTTCCCGCCCGAGCCTAACGGATACCTCCATATCGGACACACCAAGGCGATTTGCCTCAATTTCGGGATTGCACACGAGTTCGGCGGGCGCTGCAACGTGCGGATGGACGATACCAATCCGGCCAAGGAAGAAGTCGAGTTCGTCGATTCGATCATGGCTGACGTGCGCTGGCTGATCGCCGGTTGGGCGGAGGAAACTCTGCAGCTCAGGGAAACGAACACGCCCTTTTTCGCCTCTGATTATTTCGATCGGATCTACCAGTTCGCGCAGCAGCTTGTGGGCAAAGGGAAGGCGTATGTCTGCGATATGACGCCGGAGAAGACCGACGAATATCGCCGTCTCGGAAAAGAGGGCCCTTTCCGCAATCGCTCGATAGAAGAAAACCTCGATCTCTTCGCGCGCATGAAAGCAGGGGAATTCCCGGACGGCGCGCGCACTCTGCGCGCCCGGATCGACATGCAGGCGCCTAACGTCTGGCTGCGCGATCCGGTTCTCTACCGCATCCGGCACGCCGCTCATCATCATACCGGCGAGAAATGGTGCATCTATCCGCTCTACGATTTCGCGCACGGGTTGAGCGATTACCTGGAAGGGGTCACCCACTCGCTCTGCACCCTCGAGTTCGAAGTGCACCGCCCGCTCTACGACTGGATCCTTGAATCACTCGAGCTGCCGCCGCCTCTTCCCCATCAGTACGAATTCGCGCGCCTCAACCTCACCTACACCGTCATGAGCAAGCGCAAGCTCAAGCTGCTCGTCGAGGAAGGACTCGTCAGGGGCTGGGATGATCCGCGTCTCCCGACCATCTCCGGAATGCGCCGCCGCGGAGTGACGGCGAGCGTGCTGCGCGACTTTGCCTATCGCATCGGGATCACGAAATATCCGTCGCTGACCGAAGTGGACACCCTGGAATACGCGATGCGCGAGGAGTTCAACAAGACCGCTCTCCGCCGGCTCGCGGTCCTCCATCCGCTCAAGGTCGTGATCACGAATTATCCGGAGGGAAAAACCGAGGAGCTGGCCGCGGGGAACAATCCGGAGGATCCGGCCGCGGGCATCCGGCAGATGCCGTTCAGCCGCGAGCTTTACATCGAGCAGGCCGATTTCATGGAGACGCCACCGCCGAAATATTTCCGGCTCAAACCGGGTGGCGAAGTGCGCCTGAAATACGCCTACATCATCAAGTGCGACGAAGTAGTAAAGAACTCGTTAGGCAAGGTCATCGAGCTGCGCTGCACGGCCGATCTCGAGAGCAAATCGGGCGGTGCCACCTCCGGCCGCAAGATCAAGGGGACGATTCATTGGGTGACCGCGCCGCACGCGATCGAGGCCGAAGTGCGGCTCTACGACCGGCTTTTCACCGTCCCGGAACCGGATGCGGATGGGGATTTCAAGGCCTTCATCAACCCGGATTCACTCGAGGTGGTGAGGGCAAAATGCGAGCCATCGTTAGGCGAGGCGCGACCGGAGCTGCGCTATCAGTTCGAGCGCCTGGCCTATTTCGCGCTCGATCCGGACTCCCAACCCGGCCAGCTCGTTTTCAATCGCACCATTACTCTGCGCGACACCTGGGCGAAGGAAACGAAGAAAAAATAGCAGGCCGCGCTGGACAACAGCATACGTTCTTCCGAACGTGTCTGATGCTGAGGCCGGATGAAGAGAGCGCTCCCCAGTCGCCGCCGCGCCCGATCCACGGACGCGGTGCTTCCAACAATCCGGCGAATCGCTTCGAGCTGCTCCACGTCGAGCCTGATCCGGAAGACGAACACGATCCTGACCGCCCGGCGCGGCGCACTCTTTACCTGCGCGATTTCACCCGCACGATCATCGCGCATAACGACAGCCCGGATGTCGGCTTCGAGTCGAGCATCAACCCCTACCGCGGCTGCGAGCACGGTTGCATTTATTGTTATGCGCGACCGACCCACGAATTTCTCGGTTTCTCTGCCGGGCTCGATTTCGAAAGCCGCATCATGGTGAAGGAAGATGCGCCCGAACTGCTCGCGGCCGAGCTGGCCCGACCGCGCTGGAAACCGCAGACGCTCGTCATGAGCGGCGTGACCGATCCTTATCAGCCGGTTGAACGCCGATTGCAGATCACGCGCGGTTGTCTCGAAGTGCTGGCGCGTTTTCGCAATTCGGTCGGCATCATCACCAAGAATCAGCTCGTGACGCGCGACCTCGACCTGTTAGGCGAACTCGCTTCCCATCAGGCGGCGGCGGTCAATATTTCCATCACCTCACTCGACCCGAAACTGCAGCGGGTGCTCGAGCCGCGCACTTCCACTCCGCGCGCCCGGCTGGAGGCGATCGCGCAACTGCGGGCGGCCGGAATTCCCGTCGGCGTCATGACCGCGCCGATCATTCCCGGGCTGACCGATCACGAAGTGCCGGCGATCCTGCAGGCAGCGGCGGAAGCGGGCGCGCAGTTCGCCGGTTACACTGTCGTTAGGCTGCCGTATGCGGTCGCACCCCTTTTCGAGCGCTGGCTGGAGGAACATTTTCCCGACCGAAAAGAGAAGGTGCTGGGCCGGATTCGTCATCTGCGCGGCGGCGAACGGTTGAACGATTCGCGTTTCAAGTCGCGAATGCGCGGTGAAGGAATTTTCGCGGAACAGATTGGCGCTCTCTTCAGCGCCGGCTGCAAGCGGGCTGGGATCGGCGAACGACCGAGGCTGTCGACCGCGGGCTTTCGCCGGCCTAACGAACAGCTTACCCTGCTCTGAGGGGAACCTCCGGGCGCCCAGGCGCGACTGGTTTGGCGAGCGTGACCCGGCCGAGAATCGAGAGCATGAGCACGCCGCCGATGATCCCGAACGGCGCCATGAAATAAAAATAGCTGCCCCAACTTTTATCGAGCAGAAGGCCAAGAAAGTATCCGGCCAGGCTTCCCCCGAAATACTGAAATGAATCGATCACCCCGGAGGCGAAGCCCGCCATCTTCGCGCCCCCGATATCCATCGCGGCCGCCGTCCCGAGGATCGAGTGGGTTGCATTGGCGGTGAAGGAAATCAGGACGAGGAAAACGACCGCGGCGTTCGCGGTATGAAATTGTGCAGCGGCGAGAATGATCGCGGTTTCGAGAAAATAAAGTCCGGCGCCAACCGGCGCGCGGCGCCCCTGGAAAATCGTGTCCGAAACGTAGCCGGAAATGAGCGACCCGGCCGAGGCGACGAACGGAATGAGAAAGCCCACGAGCTGAAATTGGGCCGACTGAAAATCGACGTGATGCGCCTCGGTCATGAAACGCGGAAACCATTGATCGATCCCTTGCCGAACGGCGCCGGTGCAGGCATAGGCGCAGGCGACGACCCAGACGACCGGATTAAAAACAATCGTGAGGAGCACCGTCTTGGCGGTGGCACGGACGCCGCCGTTTGAGTCCTGCGGATTCGGGTTCGGAAAGCCGGTTTCCTCCGGCGTATCCCTGACGATAAAGGCAACGCAGAGCGCGACGACGACGGTAATTCCCGCCGGCACCCAAAAGAGCCAGCGCCAGTGGAGCGGCGGAATTTGCCAAAGCCCGAGAAAGGTAAAGCCCGCGAGCAGAGCCGGGCCGAGTTTGAAGATGCCGAAGCGCCCGAGGTTGATCATGAACCCAAAAATGCCGGCGAAGCGTCCGCGCTCGCGATGACCGAACCAGGCGGCGTTAATCTTCACCATCCCGGGCGCGCCAAACGACTGCAGATAGCCGTCAATCCCGCGGATGGTGACGAACATCCAGAGCAATCCCCAGAATGAGGCGAAGCCGAAAAGCAGATTCATCGTCACGGTGCCGGCGGCGCCGATGAGCATGGCATGCTTGCCGCCGAAACGATCGGCCAGAAGACCGTTGATAATCTGGCCGCAGGCGTAGGCGAGAAGGGCGGCGGTGATGATCGCGCCCATCGCCGCCTTGTTGAAACCGAACTCCCTGCTGATCGATCCGTTCGCGATCGAAAGGTTATAACGGCACATGTAGAAGGAGGTGTAGAGCAAGCCGATGAAGGCCCAGTTCAAACCCCGCCTCCGGCGAAAACCGGGCGGATGATGGATCGCGATCTCGCTCATGGAATCAGACAAACGGCGCAGAATGAGCGATCGCGCGCCGCCTGCCCAGTGGAAAATCGCCGGACCGAAAGATCGTTAGGGCGAAGCGCTCGACTTCCCGAGCAGCTCGTCGGCCAGCGGACCTGCATGATAGAGCTTGGGCAGGGCCTCGACGATCGCGGCCGAGTCGACCGAGACAGCTCGGGCCTGTCTGTTGTCGTAGATGTAGTCCAGGACTAACGACTCGATGTTGCCGTCGAAAATAATTCCGACCAATTGCCCGGCCTGATTCACGACCGGGCTGCCGCTGTTCCCGCCGATGATGTCGGCGTCGCAGACGAAGTTGAACTTAGTGCCTAACGAGAGCTTGCCCTTCCCGTCCTGCCAGCGGGCCGGGAGATCGAAGGGCTCCTTGTTCTCATGCTCGGCGGAGCGGGCGTAGAGGCCGGCGATGTCGGTGAAAGGCGCGATTCGTTTTCCGCTCTCTTCGTAGCCGCGAACGGTGCCGTAGGAAAGGCGAAGGGTGAAGGTCGCGTCGGGATAAGTGCTCGTTCCGTGGAGGGCGAAGCGTGCCTTCGCGATCGCGGCGTAGGCCTGCTGTTTGGTCTCTTCGTTCGTTTCAAAAGCCTTTCGCGCCCCGCGCGCGGTCGGGTCGATCAGAAACGCGAGGTCGAGCATCGGGTCGTGCGCGCCCGCGATCGCCGCGCGATCGGCGTTCCACATCTTCTTGCGAAATCCGAGGGCCTTCACCTTCGTCCCGCCGACGAGCTCGGCCGCGCGCGCCGCCGGTGGTTTCCCGGCCAGGACTTTTTGCACGAGTGGATCGTCGGCGCCGAAATGGGTCGCGAGATCAGTCAACGAATCGGTCAGCAAGAGGATTTCGAGATCATCGTAAACGGGCTCGGAGGAAAGGAGGTTGAGCTCGAGCGACT
>DASXDC010000299.1:0-4303 GCA_036490855.1 Chthoniobacterales bacterium | reverse complement strand
TCCCACTGCTCGCGGCCGGCCGCGGCGTTCCTTACGTCATCATCAATCACGGCGCGACGGAACATGATGACGCGCAATCGATCTCGCTCCGGATCGACGGCGAAGTGAGCGGAATTTTCCCGCCTGCGGTTGAAGCGGCGTTGTCCTCGAGCGTGTCTTAGAACGAAGGCAGCGCGGGCCAGTGAGTTTATCGGGGCGGCTGCGCGCCGGGCATTTCCTCGCGCCGGCTGGGTTCCGCTGCGCTAGGGTGCAAGATGCGTTGGCTGCTATCGTTAGGCTGGCTTTTGGTTTCGTTAGGCCTTTGCGTTTCTTCGGCCCAGGCCCTTCAACGCGAATTTCGTGGGGCGTGGGTGGCGACGGTTTACAACCTCGACTGGCCCTCGAGGCCCGGGCTGCCCGCCGCCACGCAGAAGGCGCAATTGCGCGCGCTGCTCGACAAGGCGGTCGCGCTCCATCTCAACGCCATCCTTTTTCAAGTGCGGCCGGCGAGCGACGCGTTTTATGCTTCGGACAAGGAACCGTGGTCGGAATTCCTCAGCGGCCAGGCCGGGGTTTCCCCCGGATACGATCCGCTCGCCTTCGCCGTCGCGGAGGCGCACGCGCGCGGACTGGAACTGCATGCCTGGGTGAATCCTTTCCGCGCAGCTGTCCGGGCGAGCGGGCGACTGCCGCCGAACCACGTCGCGAAGAAACATCCGGAATGGGTCCGGCGTTTCGGAAAACAACTCTGGATCGATCCCGGCGAACCGGCCGCGCGCGCTTACGTGATCGAGGTCATCACCGATATCGTTAGGCGCTATGACGTCGATGGGCTGCACCTCGACGATTATTTTTATCCATATCCGATCGGGTCGGGTCGGGCGACTTTTCCGGACGATGCGAGCTGGGGGCGCTACGGGATAAAAAGTGGGCTGAGCCGCGCCGACTGGCGCCGGGAAAACATCAACGATTTCGTGCACTCTATGTATCGCGCGGTGAAAGCGACCAAGCCGCGGGCGCGAGTCGGGATCAGCCCTTTCGGCATCTGGCGCCCGGGTGTTCCACCGACGATTGAAGCGCAGCTCGATTCTTACGCGCAGCTCTTCGCCGACTCGCGGAAGTGGCTCGCGGAAGGCTGGGTCGATTATCTTGCCCCGCAGCTTTATTGGAGCATCGAGCCGGCAAAACAGAGTTTCCCGGTTCTGTTGCATTGGTGGCGGAAACAGAGCCACGGCAAAGCCATCTGGCCTGGAATCGCAACCGAACGGATCGGCTCCAAACGTCCGGCCCGCGAGATAGTTAGGCAAATCGAACTCACCCGCGAGGGAACGTCGTCGCCAGGTCAGATCCACTGGAGCATGAAAGCGCTGCTCCGCGACCAAGGCGGGATCGATGAGCTGCTCGAGACCGGACCTTACGCGGAGAAGGCCGAGGTCCCGCCACGCTGATCATTCTCGAACGGAATCGCGATTTCACTGTGCCTAACGAAATTGCGGATGTTGCAGGATCACGTTCTCGAAGGCGGGACGTTCCTCGACGGAGATTTCGGACGGGAACTTGGCCTGGGAACGATGCCAGCGACCGATCCAGTCGGAGGCGAGGAGTTCGTAGCGATGGCCAAAAGGCGAATCAAGCGCAGTTGGCGTGAGCGCAATGGTCGTTTCTTCCTTCGCGCCCGCTGGTCGGCCCTTGGCGACGTAAAAGCCGGCTGCGAGTAAGGCGGCGCGGGCGGCGGTGGAGTGGGTGTAGGTAAAAAGCTCGGCCGCGCCTTTGCGGCAGGCGGCGAAGAGGCGACGGAAGATTTCGATCGTCCACTGCTCGCGATGGGTTTTGCTCGAGAACATGTCGTAGAAGATGAGCGCGGGCGGGACGGGCGCCTGCGCGACGGTCTCGAGAAAATCGCCCCTAACGAGTTGCCAGCTCAACCCGGAATGGCGCTTTGATTGCCAGAAATCGCGCTCGAGGATGCCGACCGGTCCGCCGTGCCGCAGGTAAAGAAATTTATCGTCATGACGAAGGGCGAGGCGCAGTGAATCAAGATCGTTCTCGAAGCTGATGAGATGCATCGAGCGTATCGCACCGGCTTGCGCATGGTCTTCGTAGCACTGGATCGCAGCCATCGCGTTGGCGGCCGCGCCGAGGCCGACGTCCCAGATGACGAGCGGCTCGGCCGTCGTTAGGCGGAGGCGCTCGGCGAGCTGCGATTGCTCGACGTAAAGACTGCGCGCTTCCTCCATCGGCGGCGTGCGCATGTGCATAATCTCGCCGGAAGTGACCTGCCGGATGCTGGCGAAACCTTCCTGCGCGATGTGGACTTCGTATCTGCCTAACGATTTCGATTTCTGCCGGGCCGGCTTTGGCCGGAGGACGGGATACTCGCGGTCCGACTCCTGAAGAAGGGGGCGTTTCGCGCGGTAAAGCTCGGCGAAACGCGCGGCGAGAATGCTCTCGCGGATGTCGCGCATGAGCTGGTGATAGAAATGGATGTTGTGCTTCCCGAGAAGTTGCCAGCCTAACGTCTCGCTTGCCTTCGTCAGATGATGCAGATAGGCGCGCGAGTAGCGGGCGCAGGTCGGGCAATTGCAATCCGGATCGAGCGGATCATTGGAAAACTTGTAAACGCCGCGCCGCATTTGCAGGAAGCCGCGGGAGGTAAAAACCGCGCCGCGTTGCGCGAGCTGGGTCGGCATGATGCAATCGAACATGTCGACCCCGCGATGAACGGCCTCCAGGATGTCGAGCGGGGTGCCGACGCCCATCAGGTAGCGCGGCTTGTCGTTAGGCAAGAGCTCCGCCGTGAATTCGCAAATTTCTTCGCGCTCGCTCCGGCTCTCGCCGACCGCAAGGCCGCCGATCGCAAAACCATCGAAAGGCATTTCGCCTAACGACTCGGCGCTTTCCCGCCGCAGCCCGGGGAAGAGAGCGCCTTGGACAATGCCAAAGATCGATTGCGAGGAGTCGCCCCGGGCGGCGAGGCTGCGGGCGGCCCAGCGATGGGTCACCTCCATCGCGGCGCGTGCGCTCGATTCATCAGCGGTCGAGGCGATGCATTGATCCAGCGCCATCATGATGTCGCTTCCGATCGCGATCTGTGTTTCGATACTGACCTCGGGACTGAGGAGAATCGTGCGTCCGTCGAGATAACTTTGGAAACGCGCACCTTCCTCGCTCATGGCGCGGGCATGGGGCAGCGAGAAAATTTGGAAGCCGCCGGAGTCGGTCAGGACAGAGCGGTCCCAGCTCATGAAACCATGGATCCCGCCGGTGCGGCGAAAGACTTCCGGCCCGGGGCGAAGGAGGAGATGGTAAGTATTGGCGAGAAGGATCTGTGTGCCCGCTTCCTCGAGTGTGCGCGGGAGTTGCGCTTTCACCGTCGCCTTCGTGCCGACGGGCATGAAAAGCGGTGTCTGCACTTCGTTATGCAAAGTACGAAAGGTGGCGGCGCGGGCGCGCGAATCCGGCGCGTGGGCGTCGATCCGGAAATTCAGGCGTGATGCCGTCATGAAAAACTGGCGCCGGCTCCCTCAGCCAACGGCCGCCGAGTCGGCAAAGCAAGACTGGAACCGCGGGCCGGGCGCAGATGTTCCCTACGACTTCTCATCCACGAGCGCCTGGCGGATTCGGCCCAACTCCTTGCGATGCGCCTGGTCCGGCTGCGGGTATGACATCTTTAGCCCGTCGAGCCCTTCCACGATCGCTTCCGCGACGAGAAGGCGGGCGTTTTTTTTGTCGTCGGCCGGGATGACGTGCCACGGCGCCTCCTCCGTGCTCGTGGCGCGCAGGCAGTCCTGGTAGGCGGCCATGTATTTATCCCAAAGCGCGCGCTCTTCGAGGTCGCCGACATTGAACTTCCAGTTCTTATCCGGCTCTTCGAGTCGGGCGAGGAAGCGTTCGCGCTGTTCTTCCTTCGAAACGTGGAGGAAGAACTTCAGAATGCGCGTGCCGCAGCGGGAGAGGTGATTCTCGAGATCGTTAATCGAGCGAAAGCGGTTTTCCCAAATCATCTTTTCGTCGGCAAGTTCCGGTGGGAGCGATTCCGCGCGCCGGATTTCGGGATGCACCCGAACGATCAGCACCTCTTCGTAATAGGAGCGGTTAAAAATTCCAATTCGTCCGCGAGGCGGGAGGCGGCACGTCGTTCGCCAAAGGAAATCATGGTCGAGCTCTGCCGCGCTCGGCTGTTTGAAACTAAAAACTTCGCAGCCCTGTGGATTGACGCCCGACATGACGTGCTTGATCGCGCTGTCTTTGCCGGCAGCGTCCATCGCCTGGAAAATGAGCAGAAGCGCATAGACGTTCGAGGCGTAGAGAAGACTTTGGAGTT
>DASXDC010000298.1:0-6622 GCA_036490855.1 Chthoniobacterales bacterium | reverse complement strand
GGGAACGAGGTGATCTTCGGCCGCCGGGTCAGGATTCAAAATCGCCGCACCAATCATGCGCGTGCCGTGACGAAGCGCGAGACAAAGCTCGGGCTTTTCCGTTTCGAAGGCGTGATCGAGCCATCCTTCGAGCATCGCGTTAACCTCGTGAATCGCTTCGCCCCAGGAAGAATCGTGCGCGAATGACCGGGTAATCAGCGCACGCAGATCCTTCTCTTCGGAAGGCTGCGCGGTCGCGAAATGGTAATGATCTGGCAGGACGATTTCCGGTCGCGGCAACTTGTCCAAATCCCAACTGAAACGAACCCACTGAACAAGCTTCATGTATGTGCGGCGCGAAACTACCACGCGTGATCGCGAGGCCGCAACCGCCTTTCCCTGAAACTTCGGCGTTGTTCGAAAGAACGGCTTGCTTTATCTCAACTGCCCTGCTCGCAGCGTCTGCTCAAATGGCGCGTAAAGTTCGGCGTGCTGCGCCACTCCGCGACGCACGACTGGCTTGAAATTCGCAAGATCGGCGAGATTCACGATCTGATCGACGCTCTGCGCAAAGGCACTCATCGCGTCGTTCGTCGTGTGCTGCTGGCTGAGGAGGACGACGAAGTGCTCGCGTCGCAGCGAGCCGGGCCGCTTCATCAGCTCGCGCAGAATCGGATTCGCCTCCGGTCGCGCGCCTTTGAAGCTCTCGTAAACGACGACCACGTGGTAGCTGTAGGTCGCGAGCTTGAGCAGCACATCTTCCTCAAAAAGGCCGAGGTGGACCTTGTAACCAAGCTCGGTGAGCTGAGCGACGATCAGCTTTTGATATTGCAACTGGTCGACGCAGACGAGAGCGGTCTGGTCGCCGAGATCGAAACAGTTGGAGTCCGGTGCGGTCATGCTCGTTTGGCCTAACGAAAAGCGTTGCTCGGCAGATCGAGCCGCAGACCGGTCTCGGCCTCGTTCTGGATTCCGCGCGTTTTTTGAATCAGGTCGATCCCACGCGCCACGCGGCCCTTCTTGGAGGAAAAAAGGCGGGCTGTTTCCTCGCTGATCGTGCCGGCCTCATAGGCGTTCAGAACCGCCTGATCGAAGGTGCACCAGCCGAAGGAAGCGCTCGTTTCGGTGATTTCGTAAAAGTTACGGGCGTCGTTTTCCCCGAGTGCGATCGCTTCGCGGGTGCGAAGGTTGTGCCCCATGATCTCGGTCAGAAGTTGACGACCGCCTCCAACCTTGGGCGCAAGCCGCTGGCTCACGATGTAGCGC
The DNA here is from genome assembly GCA_036490855.1 of Chthoniobacterales bacterium. Lineage (GTDB taxonomy): Bacteria > Verrucomicrobiota > Verrucomicrobiia > Chthoniobacterales > UBA10450 > Palsa-1392. The sequence goes on along the minus strand of DASXDC010000298.1, from coordinate 5,377 downwards.
AGGCTGTCGGCGAGGCGGAGGCGTATCTGCTTTTCTTCGCCTAACGAGAAGAGACCGAGGATGCGGCTGATCGACTGGCCGGCATCGACCGTATGGAGCGTGCTGAGGACGAGGTGACCGGTTTCGGCCGCCATGAGCGCGATCTCGACCGTGGCCCGGTCGCGCATTTCACCGACGTAGATAATTTTCGGCGCCTGCCGCAGCGCGGCGCGGAGGCCGTTTGGATAATTATCGAAGTCGTGGCCGAGCTCGCGCTGATTGAACGTGGCGCGGCGCTGCGGTTGGATGAATTCAATTGGATCCTCGAGAGTGACGACGTGGACGAACTGCTTTTCGTTCACCTCGCGCAAGAGCGCAGCGAGGGTTGTCGTCTTGCCGCTGCCAGTCGCGCCCGTGAGCAAAACCAGGCCGGTTTTTTCCCGCGCGATCTCCTCGAAAATGGGCGGCAGTCCAAGGCTCTGCAACGACGGCACGTCGGCCTGGAGCTTGCGCATCACGATGCCGAAGTGGCCCTGCTGACGGAAGACGTTGACCCGAAACCGCGCCTCGTCGTTGAGTGAATAACTGCAATCGCAGGAGCCGGCGACGAGGTAATCCTGCATCAGGCGGCAATTGCCGTTCATCAAAGTGAGCGCGATATGCTCGGTCTGATATGGCGTCAGGCACTCGATCGATGGCTCGACGAAAACCGGTTTTAGCTCGCCGAAATCTTCCACCTGCAGCGGCCGGCCGACAGTGAAGTTAAAGTCGGAGATGCCGTCGTAAGTCCGCAGCATGGCGGAGAGAATGCGGTCGAGATCTGGCGCTCTCATGCGGCGAACTCTACTCTTCGAACTCGTCGGCTGGCGCCGTCTTGAGGAAGGGACGGAATTTCTTTTTGTCGATCGCCTTATCGTAGGCTTCCTCGGGCGAGATGCGCATCTGCCGGAGGTGATCCATGACTGCGTCGTCGAGCGGTTGGTTGCCTTTCTTTTTCCCAACCTGGATCATGCCAGGAATCTGATGCGTCTTCGCCTCCCTAACGAGATTGGCGATTGCGACGTCGACAACCAGGATCTCGAGCGCGGCGACGCGGCCCGGCTTGTCGATCCGCTTGAAAAGATTCTGCGCCACGACGCCTTTGAGTGATTCAGCGAGAGTGGTTCGAATTTGGTTTTGCTGGTCGGTCGGAAAAACATCGATCACGCGATCGACCGCCTTCGCGGCGCTGGAAGTGTGGAGAGTTCCGAAAACGAGATGACCGGTCGCGGCGGCGGTGAGCGCGAGTTCGATCGTTTCCAGATCGCGCATTTCGCCCACGAGCAGAATGTCTGGATCTTCACGCAAGGCGCCGCGCAGCGCGGAGCCAAAGGAACGCGTGTGCACGCCCACCTCGCGATGTTGCACGAGACAATTTTGGCTGCGATGGACGAACTCGATCGGATCTTCGACAGTGATGATGTGATCGTGCCGTTGCAGGTTCGCGTAATCCATCATCGCGGCCAGGGTGGTTGATTTGCCGGAACCAGTCGGGCCGGTGACGAGGATGAGACCTTTTTTAAGAAGCGGAAATTTCTTCAAGACCGGCGGCAATCCGAGCTCATCGACGGTCAGGACTTTGGACGGGATCAAACGAAAGACCGCCGAGATGCCATATTTTTGCTGGAAGAAATTCGCGCGGTAACGGGCCACACCTGGAACCTCGTAACCGAAGTCAACGTCGGAAGTTTCCTCGAAGACTTTAATCTTCGCCTCCGGGGCGATTTCATAGACCATCGCCTTGAGCTCGTCGTTCTGGAGCAGCGGATAATCGACCCGTACCAGATCGCCGTTGATGCGGAGCATCGGCGGATTGTTGGTGGCAAGGTGAAGGTCCGAGGCTTTTTCCTCGGCCATCAATTTGAAGAATGCGTCAATGCGAGCCATTCGAAGTGGCTTCCTAAAAGCTAAAAGAATGCCAGCGCCGACAAATTCTCGGGCGGCGAGATTGTCTGGCCACGGGCGAGATTCGCCGCTCGTTAGGCGTCGAGGACCAGGCGCACCTGCTCGATCAGCTTCTCGTGCGTGTAGGGCTTCGGAATGAACCCGCTCAGACCGTGCGCCAGCATGCTGCCGAGGCGCGCCTGTTCGCCAAAACCGCTGCTCAGGACGACGCGCACATTCGAGTCGATCGCCTTCAATTCATCGAAGACGACGCCGCCGTCCATCACCGGGAGGAAAAAGTCGAGAATCACAAGGGCGATCTGCCTGCCCATCCGCCGATAAATCTCGAGCGCTTCAGGACCGTCTTTCGCCACGATTACTTTGTAGTCTTCGAAATCCAGGATCTCGCCCGTGCGTTCGAGCAGTTCCCGGTCATCATCCACGAGCAGAATCAGCTCCCGTTCGCCCTGCGGGTTGCGAATCACGCTCGCCACCGGCTCAGATTTCGCAGCTGCGATTTCCCCGACTGGCATTCTGACCGAGACCTCCGCACAGAAAGGCGCGGCGGCCGCAACCGCCAAATCGGTTCGATCCGTCGGCGACCTTCCTCCCGCGCCGGAGAGAATGCGAGCGGTAACGCGATCGAACACCGATTGCGATAAACGTGAAGCCTGTTCGACCTGCTCTTGCAGCGGCTCGAGGAAATCACTTCCGTCCGGGTGTTGGCGAGCTTCCTCGGAAGAGCGCGAAATTTCCTGCAAGAGGCGATTCAGCTCGGTCGTGTTGGCAGCGAGCCATTTCAGATCATCGTGATCGAACATGTGGCGCATCTCTCTAGTTTTCGCTCTTGTCGTGGCTGCACGCCCACCAGATCGAGCAAAATAATCCGCAACAGATGATGAGAAAGGAACCGACGGAAAGCATGATCGATCTCTGTCTAGTGCGCACGTTTCGTGCCGAAGGGCTTTCCGAAGGACAAATGATTTGTCCGTTCTTTTTTCCAATCGAGCCTCCGCTCGGCTCCTAGCGCGCGAAAATGCAGATCGCCGGATCGGACGCCGGAGCGGAAATGAGGCCGCAGATCATCGAGTGGGTGAATAGCCTAACGACACCTTTCGAGCTGCGCTGGCGCCGCGAGAGCTGGAAGCCGTGGGACTGGAAACTGGTGGAAGTGCGCAACCCGGGGCTGGAATTGCCGGCGAGGGCTTATTGACTGGAGAGGCGATCCGCCATTTGCGACCGAGAGACTTTCGCAGTCGTTATTTTCCGAGCGCCTGCCGCAGCTCGCTCTTAGCTGCCTCGACTTCGCTCGCGTTGTGGTGGCAGAGGACGATGCCGCGGAGTTTTTCACCCTGATAATAACGGAGTGCAAAGCGGCCCTTTCCGTACGCGCCGGTCAACTGCACCCGCGTTGGCGGAGCATTGAAGTCGCCCACGAAATCGAAATTCAGGTCGAACATCTGCGTCCAGAAATATGGGATCTGCTCGTAGCGCTGCCGCTTCTTTCCGGTGATGTTTATGCCTACGATCAACCCCTGCTCGCGCGCATTTTCCCAATGCGTTTGACGACGCATCCCCCCCATCAGGCGGTCGGGGTAAAAAGCAAGGTCGCCGACCGCGTAAATCCCCTTTTCTTCAGTCTCGAGATATTCCGTCACCGGCGAACCATGCGGGCCGGAGAGCGGTGTATTGCGCACGATCTCGAGATTCGGTTCTGAGCCGCAGGCCACGACCGCGACGCCAGCCGCGACACGCTCGCCGCTCTTGGTTTGGATGTTGCGCAAGACGGTTTTCCCTTCGAATCCGTTCAGGCTGGAACCGAGGAGCAAAGTCACACCGTGTCTTGTGAATTGCTCCGTCACCCAGCCGGCCGTTTCCGGATCAAGATAGCGGTTCATGAGCGTCTGATGACGGTGCATCATCGCCACCTTCAGTTTGCTCTGGCGCAGGCTGGCTGCGACTTCGCAGGCGAGCAATCCGCCGCCCACGACCACGATCATTTTCTCCGACTGCGACATCTCGTGGAGAGCGAGTGCGTCGCGAATCGTGCGCAGATAAATCACGTTGCCGAGCCCGATGCCTGCCACCTGCGGCCGGACCGGGCGGCTGCCCATCGCGAGACAAGCTTTCTTGAATTCAATCGTCTCCCCATTCCCGAGCACCGCGAGGCGACGATCGATGTTGAATTGCGTCACGACCGTGCCGAGTCGCATCTCGATTTTGTGCGAGTTGTACCAGCGCTCGTCGAGGCAGGGCAGTTTCTTAATTGAGGGCGTCTTCTCGCGCAGAAATTGTTTCGAGAGCATCCAGCGTTTGTAGGGGTGAAAGACTTCGCCGCCGATGAGGGTGACCGAGCCTTTCTTGTCGAACTGGCGAATGCCTTCGCAGACGCTGCTGCCGCCGATGCCGCTGCCGATGATGAGGTAGTCGCGTTGAATCATTGAAGAAAATGCGACGATAGAGAAGCGGGCGAGGCGATGGCGAGGAAAACTTTAGCGAACGGCCTTAGCGATCAAAGCACAGCGCGGCAGATGAGAACGGAAGCCACCACACCGGTGAAATCTGCCAGCAAGCCAGCCGGGATGGCGTGGCGCGTTTGCCGGATCCCGACCGAGCCGAAATAAACCGCCGCGACATAAAAGGTCGTCTCCGTGCTGCCGTAGATTGTCGCGGCCATCAGGCTAACGATGTTGTCCGGACCGAGCCGATGCACGACGTCGGTGAAGAGCGCGAGCGTCGCCCCGCCGCTGAGGGGGCGCATGAGCGCGATCGGCAGGAGGTCAGTCGGGAAATGGAGCGGGCCCAGGACCGGCGCCAGTGCCCGCGCCAGGAGATCGATTCCGCCTGCGCCTTTGAACATGTTGATCGCAACCAGCATCGTAACCAGAAACGGAATGATGCGCAGGATGACGCCGAAACCTTCCTTCGCACCCTCGACGAATTCGTCGTAAACCTTCAGCCCGCAAAGCGCGGCGTAGAGAATAAAAAAGGCGAGCAAGAGCGGAATGGCGAGCAGCGAAAGCGCGCTTACCGCCCTAACGAAAAGATTTGGCGAAAGCGGGAGCGCGCCTCCGGATCGAGGAAACACTTCCGGAAAAATCTGCCTAACGAAAAGTGCGAGAAAAAAAATCACGAGAAGGGTCAGCGCCGCCCATCCCCAGCGCGACACCCGCCGCAGCGTCTGCTCCAGCGCCAGATCTCCCGCGACCAGTGGCGCCTCCGATTTGATCGCCGGCTCCGCCTGGTTGGCGACGTCGTTAGGCGAAAATCGAAACCAGGGCAGCTTTTCGAGCAGCTTCACCGATACGATCGCGACCGTTGCGGCGCACAATGTGGCGAGGAGCGAAGTCCCGACGATCGCAGTCGGATTGGTCGAGCCAGCCGCGACGAGGATCGCGATCGCAGTCGTCGGGATGAGCTGGACCGAGCTGGTATTGAGGGCAAGAAAGGTGCACATCGCGTTCGTCGCCGTGCC
>DASXDC010000297.1:0-4796 GCA_036490855.1 Chthoniobacterales bacterium | reverse complement strand
GCGCAGTGCGTATTCGCTGCGTTTGGACAAGTTCATTCTCTACTATAACGGTGGAGTTGAGATCAAAGTCTATCACCAAAGTAGAGATTGCAATCTCTTTTTTAGATTTTTTTGAACCGGCGAGCGCCGATCGCCGCAAGCCAAGTGTGCGACAGGGGAATCGCAAAATCGCGCGGAGAGAAACCGGCTATCAGGTGCAAATCGCGCGCCTAACGGAGCCGCTGCCCTCGGTTCAGGCCGAGCAAAGGCCGGCGGCGAGGAGCAAGCTGGCGCCGGGCATTTTCGGCCCGGAGTTGAGAGGCGAGGCCGCCTTTCCTAGAGGACTACTCCAGGCAGAGCCGAGGAGCGGTCGAGCCGGGCGTGAGCAGCATCGTGCCGGCCGGGAAAACTATTGGCACGATCTGCTCATTTTGGAATTCATGACGCAAACCCGATCTCTGCAAGTCAATCGCGGACGACTCCTCCAGCGCGGGCGCGGTCTCCGGCTGTGCCCGGCGGCGGCGGCGCTTACGCAGGTCGGGCGGTGGCGCGGGCGAACTACCTTTTCGCGCGGCCGGACGCCGGAGCGGAGTTTGGCTCGGGTCGGACGGGATGAGGATGGAGAGATAGTCCGGCAGCGGATCTTCGCGCTGGTCGCGGAGGGCGAGAAAATCCTGCGTCATCTCTCGTGCCGGGGCGTAATGAAAGACACAGTAAACGCCCCCACTGGCACAGACGATGAGAACGAGGAAGAGGAGGAGTGAGGTATCGATCGAGCGATGTTGCTTTGGCGATTTCATCGGGGCTGGCGCGAATCCCTTGGCGCCAGCTTCATTACGAGCAGGAAATATTCCGCGCTCCGCGAGAAAATACTCCCGCCGGCTTTTTTAGGACTGGAGTTTTTGCAGGAGCGATTTCCAACGCTCCCACGCCGCGTCGCGCGCCCTGCGATTCGCCTCGGAAGCGTCGGGCGCTTCTCCCGCTCGCATGAAGCCATGGCCGGCGCCGGGATATGTGACCGGCTGGTAGGTTTTCCCAAGCTCTTTCATGACCTCGGTGGTCTGCGGAATGGTGGCGCCGACCCGTGCGTCTTCTTCGCCGTAGAATCCATAAACCGGGCAGGGAATGTTTGCGGCCTGCGCTTTCTCGGCCGGTCCGGTGCCGTAAAAGACGAATGCGGCCTTGAGCTTGGGATTGTGGTTGGCGTAGGCAAAAGCTTTCCCGCCGCCCCAGCAGAAGCCGGCAATCGCGAGGTGGCCATTGCTCGCTGGCAACTTCGCGGCGTAATCTGCGGCGGCGTCGAGATCGGCAAAAACCTGCTCGTCCGGCAGCGCAGAAACAGCCTTGATCGCGGCGCCCTGGTCCGGATAACTGCTCGTGTCTTTGCCCGGTGCGGAAAGAAGATCGGGCATGATCGCGATGTAGCCTGCAGCCGCGACTTCATCGGCCACTTCCTTCGCCCAATCGGTCAGGCCAAAGATTTCATGCACGATCAGCACGACGGGCGCCTTCATTTTCACCTCGGGATAAACGGTGAAGGTTTTGACCGTCCGGCCGTCGCGTTTCAGGTCGACCCACTCGCTATGGCGCGAGGATTTGTTCAGCCGTTCCTTCGCCCAGTCCTGGGCCGGGGCGGTTGCGATGCCTAACGAAATGAAGATGAAAGAGCCGAGCAGAGCGCGAAATTTCATCTCGCAAGAAACGCGGCTCTCGGCCAGCGGCAACTGTGGACGCTTCGCGAGGCGAAGCGACGGATCGATTACATCCGGAAAATGACCTTGCCGCTGCGCCTCTCTTCTCTGGCGCGGGCCACGGCTTCGGAAAATTCCCCTAACGAATAGGCGCGCTCGACTTTCATCTGCAAAAGCCCGCGGCGCGCGAGATCGAAGATTTGGGCGAACGTTTCCGCGCGTTCGGCGGCGGTCGCCTGCTCGTACCATTTGTTCACCCAGAAGCCGGTGAAATGTAGATTCTTGAAAATCAGCAATCCGTTAGGCATCGTCAGCGGCCGCAAGCTCATCGCGCCGATCGTAACGATCGTTGCCTCCTGCGCGACGATCTTGGCCATCCGCAAGGCGCTTTCTCCGCCGACCTGATTGATCCCGAGGCGGATTGGCGCGCCGCCGATCGCTTCCGCCGCTGCGGCACGCAGGTTGTCATGATCGAGGAGCACGACCTCGCCGCCCGCGGCCCGCAGTTCCTCGATCAGCTCGAGGCGCCTAACGACATTGACGGTCCGATACCCGAGCTCGCGACAGATCGCGATCACCGCCTGGCCGACACCGGAGTTGGCGGCATTTTGGATGATCCAGTCACCTTTTTTCAGGCGGACGAAATCGTGCAGCAGCCGCCAGGCGGTGATGGGGTTGATCTTCAACATCGCCGCCTGCTCGGCTGCAATGTCGTTAGGCACAACCGTCAGCTTGTCGGCTGCGACGATCGCTTTTTCCCGCCACGTCCCGAGGTCGTGCGGCAGGATGACCTGGTCCTGAAGGGCGACATTTTCCACGGCATCGCCGACGGCTTCGATCACGCCCGCGCCTTCAAATCCCGGTGTCGCCGGGAGCGGCGCGCGGATTGGGTATTTCCCTTCAATCTGATTCAGGTCGGCCGGATTGATCGGCGCGGCGAGCAGGCGCACGAGCGCTTCGTTAGGCGCGGGCGCGGCCAGCGACTGCTCGGCGAGACGCAAAACCTCCTCGGGTTTTCCGTGCGCCTCGTAAACAATGGCTCTAATACTCTCGCTCATTCGATGGCTCCGCATCCTAACGCGAACACCACCGCCGGCAATTTGCAATCCGGCGCCCGCATCGCCCTCGTCGGGATGGGGGCGAACGTCTTTCTCGCGACAGTGAAAATTCTCGCCGGCGCTCTCGGCCATTCGTATGTCCTGATCGCGGATGGGATCGAATCAGCGCTCGATATCGGCGGCTCGGCCGTGATCTGGGGCGGGCTGAAGTTCGCCGCCCGTCCGCCCGACGAGACGCATCCCTACGGGCACGGGAAAGCCGAGCCGGTCGCGGCGATTCTGGTGTCGTTAGGCGTGCTCGCGGCCGCGGCCGTGATCGCGGCCCGGAGCGTGTTTGAAATTTTCCGGCCCCATCAAGCGCCGGCCGCTTTCACCCTCGTCGTGCTGGTCGTGGTGGTGGCGGTAAAGGAGCTGCTCTTTCGGGTCGTTGATCGCCTTGGCCGAACTGCGCGGAGCACCGCGATTCAAACCGATGCCTGGCATCATCGAACCGATGCGCTGACTTCGATCGCCGCTTTTATCGGCATCTCGATCGCCCTTCTCGGCGGGCCGCGCTGGCAAAGTGCGGACGCCTGGGCGGCGCTTTTCGCCTGCGTCCTGATCGCGGCCAATGGCTGGCGGCTTTTTTATCCGGCGCTCCGCGAAGTGCTCGATACCGCGCCCCGGGGCGAGATCGTGAACCAGGTCCGGGCGGCGGCCAAGACCGTGCCGGGCGTGCTCGAGATCGACAAATGCTTCGTGCGGAAAATGGGTTTGGAATTTTACGTCGATCTTCACATCGGGGTGGATGAAAACATGTCGGTCCGCGCCGGGCACGAGGTGGCGCACGAGGTGAAGGACGCCGTCCGGCGTGCCAATCGCGAGATCGCCGACGTTCTCGTCCACATCGAGCCGGCGAAGGCGGGTCGTTAGGCGAGCGCGATCAATTCGTCGAGCGCGACCGCGAGCCGCCGGCGGGCGAGAGCGATCTGGCGCGCGAAGCGGATCAGCCTAACGACGGCGGCGGGGTGGCGGAGAAGGTGCCCCGAGAGTCGCCATCGGTCGGCCCTTTGCCTAACGAGATCGAAAAGCACTTCCGGCGGGGCGGGGAAGGGAGCGCCGGCGGTGTCGGAGATGGCGCGGAGGGAGAGGAAGGGAATCCTGCGCGCGGCGCAGGCGTAGGCGATCGCGGCGGTCTCCATGTCGACCGCGGCGGCGGAGTGTTCGCGGGCGAGGCGAGCGCGTTCTTCTGCGCTGTCGATCACGCGATCGCTCGTCCATAAGTTCTCGACCCGGGCGATGAGGGTTGCACGGGCGCGCTCCAGCAGCTCGGGATCGGAAAAGTTTTCCGCGAGGAGAAGATCGCCCACGCCTAACGACGGATCGATCCCGCCGGCAAAGCCGCTGCTGATGAGGCGGCTGAAACGCTGCGAATCGAGAAAGGGTTCAATCCGCGCGCGGGAGGCGGCGAGTCCAACGCCAGTATGAAAGATGGCGATCTGATGACGACGGTCGCCGAGCAACCGCCGGAAATCGCTGCTCTCGCTGGGCAACGCGAAGGTGACGGCAATCATCGCGCTGCTCAGCGAGGCGACGAGAGCACGATCTCGAGGTGCACCGGCTCGTTAGGCGAAGCTGGCGGAGAGGGAGTGGAAGGCGAAGGCGGCGGCGCGCCGAGCTCGGTCAAAAGCCTGCGAAATTTCGCCTCGGCCGAGGCCGGGACGAGAACGAAGACCCGCAGATTGCCGTCGTTAGGCAAATCCTTCGTCCCCGAGCCACCGGCTTTTTCCGCGGCATCGACGATCGCCTTCGCGATCGAATTTTGTTTTTCGGAAGGGATCGTGAGGCTGATCGTTTCCGGTCCAATGGTGGGAGGGGTGAAGGTGGCCGCGGCGGATTTTTCGAGCGCGCTTTGCAGACGCTGGCGGAGCGCCTCCTCGCGCGCCTGTCGCACTTCGGGCGGGAGCTGAGTCGAGCGAAAGATGAAGTAGAGACCAATCCCGACGTTCAGCGCGACGAGGACGGCGAAGGCCGCCGCCAGCTGTCGCCCGCGCGAACCGGCTCGGGTCGTGGCCGCGCTCTCGCCGGC
>DASXDC010000296.1:0-1793 GCA_036490855.1 Chthoniobacterales bacterium | reverse complement strand
GCCTCGCTCGCGGCCCTCTTCCTCTACGATGCAGGCCACGGTGGATTTCAATTCGTAAGCGCATTCCCGATCAGCGAAAGCTGGCGGCTCCAGTTCTTGTTAGGCGCGGACGGGCTCAGCCTCATCATGCTTTTCCTCGCCGCGCTCGTTTTGCTTTGCGCGGTCTGGTTCACGCCGCCGGTCGAGAAATCCGAGCGGCTTTTTTATGCCTGTTTGCTTTTCATCGCGAGCGGCGCAATTGGGGCTTTTGCTTCGCTCGATCTGTTTTTCTTCTACGCCTTTCACGAGCTGGCGTTGATCCCGACTTTTCTGCTCATCGGCATCTGGGGTTCGGGGAATCGCTTCGCCGCCGCCTGGAAAGTGACGATTTATCTCGGCGTCGGCAGCTTTGTCCTGCTGCTCGGATTGATCCTGCTCTATCGCAGCGTGCCGCCGGATCTGCGGAGTTTCGATCTGCGCGCGCTGCAGGCGGCAGCCGCCAGCGGTGCGATCGCACCCGCCGCGCAGAATCAAATCTTCCTCATCCTCCTCGTGGGCTTTGGCGTCTTGATTTCGCTTTTCCCCTTCCACACCTGGGCCCCGGAAGCGTATGCCTCCGCGCCCGCGCCGGCCGCAATGCTGCACGCTGGTGTGCTGAAAAAATTCGGTCTCTACGGACTCCTTCGCGTCGCGCTCCCGCTCCTCCCGCAGGGCGCGCAACATTGGCGAACGCTGCTCATCGTGCTGTTGCTGGGCAACATCATCTACGTCGGCCTCGCCACGATCGCGCAGAAGCGGCTCGATTGGATGCTCGGCTACTCGAGCGTGATGCACATGGGCTACATCTTCCTCGGGATCGCGAGCGCGAACGTGATTGGGTTGAACGGCGCCGCGCTCCTCATGTTCGCCCACGGCATTTCGATCGCGCTCCTCTTCGCGCTCGCCGGGGAAATTCGGCGCCGGACTGGGTCGCTCGTCTTCAGCGATCTGGGCGGGCTTGGCAAAGTCATGCCCTTTGCCGGTTTCGCTTTTGGCATTGCGGCCTTTGCCTCAATCGGTCTCCCGGGTTTTGCGAATTTCGCGGCGGAAGTGATGATTTTCTTCGGCGCCTTTCGAGTCGGGGCGGACTGGCATGGCTTTCATCTTTTCCAGGTCGCAACCGTTCTCGCGCTCTGGGGCGTCGTGATCTCGGCCGTCTATATGCTGCGGGCCTATCGAGCGGTCTTCATGGGCCTGCCTAACGAGCACGGCTTTCGGGACTGGACGGCGGCGCCCGATCTGGCGCGGACCTTGCGCCTGCCGGTGATCCTGCTCATCGCCGCGACGCTCGTCGTCGGCGTGTTCCCCAACAGCTTTCTGCACCTGCTGCGCCCGACCTTTTCGGCGACGACCGCCGCGGCCGCGACCGAACGATGATCCCGGCACCTGCACTCGAAATTGCCGTCCTCGTCTGGGGCCTGATCCTTCTCCTCGCGGAAGCTTTCGCGGGCAAGAGCGACCGGCGCCGTTTCGGACTCGCGGCGATCGCGGGCCTCGTCGTCGTCCTGGTCGCGAGTTTTTTCCTCGCGCCGGCGCCTCCGCCCACCAACGGCGGCTTCTGGAGTTTCTATACGGCCGATCCGCTCGCGATTTTCTTTAAACGCTTCGCGCTCGTGACGACGATTCTCGTCCTCGTGATGGCGATGGATTATGCGCCGGCGATTCGGATGGGCGTGCCGGGCGCCAATCCGCAGGCGGGCCTCGGCGAATTCTTCACCCTTCCGATTTTCACCTGCGCGGGATTGATGTGGATGGCGTCGGCGATCGATTTCGTG
>DASXDC010000295.1:0-3727 GCA_036490855.1 Chthoniobacterales bacterium | reverse complement strand
AGCCTGCGCGAAAATCCCGAGCATGCTCGGGATTTTCTCCATACCGCGAGCGTCAACGCCAACATCCGGCATCCGGCGATTCTGCCGGTCTACGAAGCGGGCGAGCACCAAGGCACTTATTTTTACGCGCGCGAGTTCATCGCCGGGCGCACCTTGGACGAGATCAGGGCCAGTGGCCTGACGATCACGGAAACCACCGCGCTTCGGATCGTGCGCGCGATCGCGGAGGCCCTCGCTCATCTTGACGATCACGGCATCCTTCACGCGCCCCTCCGGTTCTCGCGCATCTTCATTACGCCTAACGATGAAGCTCGCCTCGCCGATGTCGCGGTCGGCGATTCGGCGATGGCCCAGCTCACGCCCCCGCAGGTAGAAATCCAGATGGTCGGCCGGCTCCTCATCCCGATGACGAAAGCGACCGCGATTCCCGGGAGCGGACGCGTTCTGACCTTGATTCATCAGATGCAAACGTCGGGCCCGATGGCCATCACCAGCTGGGCCGCGCTCGCCCTCGAAGCGAAGAGATTGGCCACCGTCGTCGGTCCGCCGCGGCCGCTGGTCCCGCCGAAGAAGATGGGAGTGTTCGGCAAGGTGAAGCTGTGGGGCAGACGCGGCTGAATTCCACGGCCCTCCTTTCAACTCCGGCGACTTGCGGTATTTTACGCGCCAACGATGCGCTCTCTCGTTTGTGCCCTGCTTTTTTTAGTTGCCCTCACGGCGCGGGGACAGATCCAGGTGGATCTCAAATTCAAACGTCTCCAGTACATCGCCTACGAACCGATCATCGCCACGGTCACCATCACTAATCTCGCCGGACGCGACATCGACCTGCACGACGCGAACGACCTGCCGTGGTTTGGTTTCGAAGTAACCGGCAGCGAGGGGCGCACGATCGCTCCCATCCCCCATGCGCCGGAGCCGCCCCTGCAGATGGCCGCCGGCACCTCCGTCACACGCAAGATCAATCTCACGCCGCTTTTCCAGATCAACGACCTCGGCGTCTATCACGTACGGGCGAACGTTTACTTCGCGGATCTGAACAAGTTTTTCTACGCCAGGGCCAAGGTGATGGAAGTGACCGACGCCCGCCCGATTTGGCAGCAGACGGTGGGCACTCCGGCTGACGACGCGACTCGGACCTATTCATTGATGACGAATCGGTTTCCCGATCACACCTCGCTTTACGTGCGGGTCCAGGACCGGGCGAACAGTCTCGTCTACGCCACCTTTTCGTTAGGCCGAATCATCTCCTTCGACGAGCCGCATGCCGAGCTCGATCGCGAAAATCGACTCCACGTTCTGCAATGTTCCGCGCCGCGCATCTGGTCCTACTCGATCGTCGGCCTCGATGGACATCTGATCAGGCATGACACTTATTCCGAGACCCGCAGCATGCCCCGTCTCCGCCGCACGCCCGATGGCGTAGTGAACGTCGCAGGCGGAATGCTCGATGCCCTCGCGCCGCCGCCGGGGAAAGGCCCGCCCGTGCCGAAGTTATCCGATCGGCCGGTTAACCTCCCCGAAGACTGATCGATCATGGCGGCATTGTTCATTCGCGCCCGACGGCGCGCCTCGGCCCTCATCGTTTGCCCGCTCCTTCTCGCGCTTTTCCTGACCGCGCCTGAGATCTGGGCGTTGCAGACAAAATATCGCACGGTCGTAGTCGATGCCGGCCACGGCGGCTTCGACCGCGGCGGAATTCCTGGCCAGCGGGTGCCGGAGAAAATCATGGCGCTCGACGTCGCGCAACGCCTCGCGAAACGGCTGCGTGCGGCCGGTTACCATGTCGTCATGACGCGCGACAGCGACATCTTTGTTCCTCTCGGCGAACGGGTGCGGATCGCGAATCGAAATCGCGACGCGATCTTCGTCTGCATCCATTTCAACTCCGCCACCCGGGCCGGCGCGAATGGCATCGAGACCTATTATTATAGCAACAACAGCGCCGCTCTCGCCGCCAGCATTCACCGGCATGTGGTCGGCGAAACCACGACAGATAATCGCGGTATCCGCCGCCGCGGCTATTTCGTCCTGCGCCGCACGAACATCCCGTCGGTGCTGGTGGAATGCGGCTTCCTCACCAATCCCGCGGAAGCGCGCCTCGCTTTGCAGAGCAGCTATCGGCAGCGGCTGGCTGATGCCATTGCCGATGGCGTGATGAATAAATCAACCCCTCCCAATCGTCCGGTCGTCGCCGGCCTGACGCATGTCGTGCCGCCCATCCGGCAGCCGTTCCACGAGGCAAATAGCTATCACGATTTCGTTAGGGCGGAGACCGAACGAAGCTCGACGCATCGGCGCTCGCGACGCTCGAGCCGGAGCAGAAAGTCCTCTTCCCGCTCAACCAGGAAATCCTCCCGCAGCTCGAAGAAAAAGAGTTCGACCAGCACGAAAAAGAAGAAGAAGAAGAAAACGACGGATTCAAACGACTAAGTTGCACTCGCCCATCATCACGCCCGCGCAGATGCGCGCGGCCGAAGAAGCCGCCTTCGCCCGCGGCATCTCGGCCGAGGCATTGATGGAAGAGGCCGGCGCAGGCATCGCGCGCGCCATCGTAAAATTCTTTCCGCAACCCGGCCGGTGCATCGTCTTCGCCGGGAAGGGGCATAACGCGGGTGACGCTTTCGTTGCCGCGCGCGGATTGGCGGAAGTCGGCTGGAATATCGCAACTCGCCTCATTTATCCCGAAGGAGAATTGAGTGCCCTAACGAAGAAGAAATGGCAGGAGCTGCCGGACGCGCGCGAGACGAGAGCGATCGGGCCGACCATTCTTCTCGACGGGCTGGTCGGCCTTGGCGCGCATCCGCCTTTGCGCGAGCCGATCCGGAGCGCCTCCCGGGAAATAAATTCGTTAGGCAAAGGAGGCGCCCGGATCATCGCGATCGATCTCCCGACCGGTCTTGATGGCGAATCCGGCGACGCGGACCCCGACTCTGTCCGGGCCGATTTCACAATCACGATCGGTTGCGCCAAGAGGGGTCTGGTGGCCGACGGCGCACTTGATTTCGTCGCCCGGCTCGAGGTTGTGCCGCTACCGGACTTGCAGCCTAACGGGACCGGAAGCGCGCAGTTGACCACGCCAGAAACGCTCCGTGGGCTGCTTCCGCGCCGTCATTTTTCGGCCTACAAAAATCAGTTCGGCCGGATTGGAATCGTCGCCGGCGCGCGCGGCTTCACCGGCGCGGCCAACATGTGTTCGTTAGGCGCATTGCGCGCGGGCGGGGGACTAGTCGAGCTTTTCGTCCCGGAGGAAATCTACGAGATCGTCGCCGCCGCGGTCGCGCCGGAGGTGATGGTGAAGCCGGTCCAGAGCTACCTCGATCTGCTCGAAGAACCGATCGATGTTTGGGCCGTCGGCCCCGGCCTCGGTAAAACGCACGCTGGGGAAATTCTGCGGCTCCTGCGCGATGCGGACCAGCCGATGGTGATCGACGCCGATGGACTCAACATTCTTGGCGGGGAGATGGAAGCGTTGAAAAAGGCGCGAGGCCCGCGCCTCCTCACCCCGCACCCGGGAGAAATGAAGCGCATTTTCGCTAACGAAAAGGGAACGCGGACCGAGATCGCAACCAGGTTCTGCGCCAAGTATCCGGTCAGCCTGCTCTTGAAAGGCAGCCGCACCATTGTCGCCGAAGCCGGCCATCCGCTGAGCTATAACACGACTGGCAATCCTGGGATGGCGACGGGCGGAATGGGCGACGTCCTGACCGGCGTCTGCGCCGGGCTC
>DASXDC010000294.1:0-3211 GCA_036490855.1 Chthoniobacterales bacterium | reverse complement strand
GCGCTCGCGCTGGATCGGACTAACAAAAAGCTGGCGGGAAAAATCGAGGCCGCTAAAACCAGAATCAGCAGGAACAACCCGCCGCCGCGCGCGTCTCCGATGAAGTGAAAAAGTATCCGACACCCTGGCAACGCAAGACGATGTGGGCCTCGCTCACCGCGATCTTCGTCGTTGTTCTCATCATCATTGTGAGCACGGTCGTCTGGGTCGGCGCGAACGTGATCGCATTTCTCCAGCCGATCCTGATTCCGGTCGCGATCGCGGTCATTCTTGCCTATCTGCTCGACCCGGTCGTCACCTATCTGGCGCGGCGCGGGTTTGGGAGAACGAAAGCGATCCTTCTCCTCTTTACGCTTGTTTTTTTTCTCCTCGGCGGGCTCACAGCCTGGATCATTCCCATGATCTCGGTGCAGAGCGCCAGTCTCGCGCGGCAGTTGCCGACGTTCTCGATTCATGTGCGCGATGAAGTGGTCGATTTGATCTATCGCTATGAACGCACCTTTGGGCTCGGTGGCAAAAGCGGCCGGGCGGGAGCCGCTACCGGGCTGGTGAATTGGCTCCTCGCTGGTCCGACGCCGACCGCAAATCATCCGACAGCGAGTCCTCCGCCCACCGCCAGTCCTCCGCTCGCCTACGAAGTGATCGGTCCCGCCCCGACCAAGCTCACCTCGGCCGATCGCCAGCGCATCCAGGAATGGGTGCAGAAACAATTGCCCGCGCTCGAGAAACAATTGCCCGACCTGATTACGAAACTCTGGGCGCTGATCAAGACGAGCGTCGGCGGCTTCCTCGGCGTCACCGGATTTCTCCTCAGCCTCGTGATGGTGCCGATCTATTCCTTCTTCCTCCTCAAGGAACGTCCGGCAATCGAGCGCCGCTGGCGCGAATACATCCCGCTGCGCAATTCCCCGCTCAAGGATGAAGTCGCGACGACGCTTTCGCAGATCAACAGCTATGTCATCGCCTATTTCCGCGGCCAGCTTCTCGTCTGCCTGGTCGACGGGTTGCTCATCGGCGCCGCCCTCACCATCTATGGTCTAAACTTCGCGCCGCTGATTGGCCTGCTGGTCGTTCCCCTAACAATGATTCCCTACCTTGGCATCGTCCTTTGCTGGATCCCAACCATCCTGATCGCGGCCGCACAATGGGGCGATTGGTGGCATCCGTTCATCGTCACGCTCATTTTCATCGCAGTGCAAAATGCCGAGGGTCTTTTCTATGCCCCGCGCATCGTTGGGAACTCGGTCGGGCTGCATCCGATGACGGTGATTGTTTCCATCTTCGTCTGGGGATTATTGATCGGCGGATTGCTCGGGCCGCTCCTCGCCATTCCCCTCACCGCCACCGTCAAGGTGCTGCTCGCGCGCTACGTCTGGGGACGGCGCCTGCGCGAGGAAGTGATGGAAAACATCGAAGAGGTGCCGGTGGTGGCGGGGCGCGAGCCGGAGACAAATCCAACTCGTTAGGCGAATGAGCGCCTCCGGTCCGCCCTCTTCCCGATGAGGTTGCCAATCTGCCGCGGGCAGTGTTAGGGGAACGGCAGATGTCAAAAGAACCGAGACGAATCCGCCGCAAACGTCGCAGCCGGATGTCGTGGCAGCGCAGCCTGCAACTGCGTAGCGGACTCATCATCTCGCTCTTTGTTCTCCTCGGTTTCGGAGTCGGGCTCTTCGCTTTTTCCTCCGGACGGAAAGGTTGGAACCGCTGGCAGAAGACGCGTCTTCTGACCGAGGCCTCGCGGCAGCTGCAGCAAAATCATCTCGAGGAAGCGGAACGGATGGGCCGGAGCGCGCTTGCCTTCGATCCCGATTCGCTCGTCGCGGCGCGCATCCTGGCCGAGACTACCGAGAAACAAAATCGCGCCGAGACTGTCGCCTGGCGCGCACAGATCGCGCGGCTCGACTCTGGCTTCGAGAGCCAGCTCAATCTCGCTTCCGCCGCGCTGCGTTTCGGCCAACTGGACGTCGCGCGTAACGCGCTTGATCACGTCGCGGCGAAGGATCGCCGGAAGGCGGCCTATCAGGTCGTCGCCGGCTGGCTCTCGCGTGCGCTAGGCAACGTGCCGGACGAAGAGCGCCATTTCGCCACTGCTGTGGCGCGGGAACCGGCGAACGATGTTTACCGATTCAACCTCGCGGTTTTGCAAATCCTCTCGCCCGACCCGGAGAAAAACGCCGCCGCCCGTAATCAACTCGAGCGCCTGAGCAAGGTCGCGCAGTTCCGCACCGAATCGCTGCGCGCGCTGCTCGACAATGCGTTGCGCCAGAATCAAACCGACGCCGCCAACGCGCTCGCCCAGGAATTGCAGATGAGTCCGGAGGTGACCTTTGCCGATTACCTGCTCTGTCTCGACCTCTACCGCAAACTCAGCCCGAAAAAATTCGACGCCCTCCTCGACAAGGTGAAGCCGGTCGCGGCCCGCCATGGGTCCGACATGGCGGAGCTGATCGACTGGATGAATCGGAACGGGCTCGCCGCCGCCGCCCTGAAATGGAGCGAGAAACTGCCCTCCGACCTAACGAGCCGGCCGCCGGCCGCGATCGCGGTCGCCGCTTCGCTTGCCCTAACGAAAAACTGGTCGCGCCTGAAACGCTGGACCCGGAGCGGCTCGTGGGGTGACGACGATTTCCTTCGTCTCGCCTATCAGGCCTATGCCGCCTATCACGCGCGGCGCGGCGCGGCGGAAGCAGAGTTCCAGGCACTCTGGGCGGCGGCGGAAGAAGCCGCCGAGTCGAACCCGGAACATCAGCTCGCGCTCGCCCGGCTGGCTTCGAAATGGAACATGGTCCATCAAGCGGAGCCGCTCTGGCTGCAGGTGGCGAAGGCTCCCGCGGCACGGCGCGAAGCGCTCGACGCGCTTTATAAAATTTACCGCGAGATGAATGATCTGCCGAATCTGCGCCTCACCGCCCAGCGCCTGCACGAGAGCTCTCCCGAGGAGCCGGGATTGACCGCGAACGCCGCTCGCTTCGCTCTCCTCCTCGATCACAACACCGCGGAAGGCCGCGCTCTCGCCCAGCGGGCCTACCAAAAAGCGCCTAACGACACCATGGCCGCAGTCACTTACGCCTTCGCCCTCTACGGCACTGGTCAGACCGCGGCCGGGATCGAAATTCTGAAAAAGCTCTCGCCCGACCAGCTTCGCGACCCGCATGCCGCGGTCTACGCCGCCCTCCTCTACGACGACGAAAACCAGGTCGAGACGGCCAAT
>DASXDC010000293.1:0-2793 GCA_036490855.1 Chthoniobacterales bacterium | reverse complement strand
TCGAAGCGGACGCTTTTGCGAACTGGAGCGGCGCGCGACTCCCGACCGAGTTCGAATGGGAACGGGCTGCAACCGGTCTGCCAATCGAGGGAAACTTCGTCGATAGCGAACGCTTCCATCCCGCGCCGGTCGCTTCCCTGCCTAACGAAAGCCTACAGCAGATGTATGGCGATATCTGGGAATGGACGCGCAGCGCGTATCTCCCCTACCCCGGGTATCGTGCCGCAGCCGGCGCCCTCGGCGAATACAATGGGAAATTCATGAGCAACCAGATGGTGCTGCGGGGCGGCTCCTGCGCGACTTCGCGGAGTCATATGCGCCCGACGTATCGCAATTTTTTCCAGCCGGAAAAACGCTGGCAGTTCAGCGGCATCCGACTCGCGCGCGACGCGGCATGAAGGGAGTATCCGGGGGAGTCTCGGTCCTCGATCTCGAGCCGGCGGCTTCCGATTTTCTCGAGCAAGCAATCGCGGGCCTTTCGAGTTCGCCGCGCACGCTGCCGAGCAAATTTTTTTACGACGAACGCGGCTCGAATCTCTTTCAGGAAATCTGCGATCTGCCTGAGTATTACGTCACGCGAACGGAGACGGAAATCCTGCGTCGCCACGGCCGCGAGATGGGGGAATCGATCGGCGAGAATGCTGAACTCGTTGGCTTCGGCACTGGTGCGGGCGTGAAAACGCGGATGCTGCTCGAGCGCCTGCAAAACTTGATCGCCTACGTCCCGGTCGACATCTCGAAGCACCGCCTAACGGATTCCGCTGAAGCGCTGAGCCGCGAGATGCCGAACTTGGAAATTCTGCCGGTTTGCGCCGATTACCTACAACCATTTGAACTTCCGACACCTTCAAGAAGGCCGGCACACATCGCGGTCTACTTCCCCGGCTCGACGATCGGCAACCTGCAGCCGGAAATTGCGCGCCATTTTCTCAGCCGCGTCGCGCGGCTCTGCGGTCACAGCGGTGGACTCATCATCGGCGTCGATCTTCAAAAGTCGAAGGAAGTCGTGGAAGCGGCTTACAATGACAGCGCCGGCGTTACCGCCGCCTTCAATCTCAATCTGCTGACCCGCGCTAACCGTGAGCTAGGGGCCGACTTCGATCTTGCGCGGTGGCGGCATCGGGCGATTTACAATGAGGAAGCGCATCGCGTCGAGATGCACCTGATCAGCGAAACGAAGCAGGCCGTGCACCTCGGCAGCCGCGAATTCCTATTTGCGCCGGGCGAGAAAATCATCACCGAGTTTTCCTATAAGCACACCGTCGACGGCTTCAGTGCCCTGGCCGCTTCGGCGGGATTTCAGCTCTCCCGCGTCTGGACAGATCCCGAAAATCGCTTCGCGGTAATTCATTTTACAACCCTTTGATCTTTCCGGTGTAGTGCTGAAAACGCCCGCGCGGCTGAGACAGCCCGCCGCTCCATCACTGTGGAATCGCTCGTTCGGTTAATCGGAGTCAGCAAGAGCTTCAACGGCATCGTTGCATTGCACCCGACCGACCTCGATTTCCCGTCTGGCCTAACGACGGCCTTGATCGGCCCGAGCGGCTGCGGCAAGTCGACCCTGCTTCGTCTTATCATCGGGCTCATCCCGCCCAATACCGGCGAAATTTGCTTCAACGGAGCGAAGGTAATGAGGAGCAACGTGCAGGAAGTTCGCCGTCACGTCGGCTACGTCATTCAAGAAGGCGGCCTCTTTCCGCATCTCACCGCGCGCGCCAATCTCCTTCTCATGGCGCGCCACCTGCGCCGGTCCGCGCCAGAAACCGAGCAGCGGCTGGAAGAACTTTGCGCACTCTCGCAATTTCCGCGCGACGCCCTTGAGCGTTATCCAGTTGAGCTTTCCGGCGGACAACGCCAGCGCGTCAGCTTGATGCGCGCGCTCATGCTTTCACCGCGGGTGCTCCTCCTCGACGAGCCGCTCGGTGCGCTCGATCCACTCGTTAGGTCGGCGCTTCAGCATGATTTGAAGGAAATTTTTCGACGTTTGCAGCAGACCACGATCCTCGTCACACACGACATGGGCGAAGCCGCCTATCTCGCCGACGAAATCGTGCTCATGCACGAAGGCCGGATCGTGCAACGGGGGAATGCCGCGGACTTGCGCGATCGTCCGGCTAATGAATTCGTCTCGGAATTCATCAACGCGCAAAGAGGAGCTGTCTTTTGAAACTCGGCCTCCTTCTTTGTCTCCTTTGCACGACGAGCGCGGTCGCAGCGGATTCAATCGTGGTCGGCTCGAAAAAGTTCACCGAATCGTATGTGCTCGGCGAGATCGCGAAGACGGTGCTGGAACACGCCGGCTGCACGGTGGAAGAGCGCGCCGGAATGGGCGGCACAATCATTCTCTGGCAGGCGCTGAGCAGCGGCCAGATCGATCTCTATCCTGAGTACACCGGGACGATCGGCGAAGAGATCTTGAAGACGAAGCGGCGCCTCTCAGAAAACGAGATGCGAGTGGCGTTAAAGAAATTCGGCGTCGGCCTCTCGCGTGAGCTTGGCTTCAACAACACCTATGCGCTCGTTATGCGCCGTTCCGAAGCGAAACGCTTTGGCATCCAGACAATCAGCGATCTGCGGCAACATCCGGAGCTGAAAGCTGGACTGACCCATGAATTTCTCGACCGAGAGGACGGCTGGCGTCCCCTGACAGCCGCCTATGGCCTAACGATGCCTAACGTTCGCGGTATCGACCATGCCCTCGGCTATGCCGCGCTCACCAACGGCTCGATCGATCTCAAGGATGCTTACTCTACCGATGCTAAAATTCAGGAGAACGATCTCGTAGTCCTGCGC
>DASXDC010000292.1:0-6648 GCA_036490855.1 Chthoniobacterales bacterium | reverse complement strand
CTTGGTAGCGGTAAATTGCATTTGGTTCGACCGCCCAGCCGCTGATCATGGCGACGCGCTTGTTCTTGATTCGCTCGATCATACGCGAACGATTCGCGCTCGGCGGACAGATCAGCACCTTGCCCGCGACCGCCTTCGCGTCGTAGCGCTGATAGTTGCAGAAGCTCTGTCCGAACTGCTCGTAGATCCGCGTCATCCGGTAGACCGAGCCGTGCAGCATGGGCTGGAGATTTGCCTCGGCGAGCGAGCAGAGAATTTCCTGCGCCTTGCCTAACGAGTAGCCCAGCAGCACGGGGGTCGCTCCTTCCTCAAGTGCTTCGCGACAAAAAGCGACGATCTGTTGCACGACCAAGTCGGTCGGCGGCAGGCGATAACGCGGCAGACCATAGGTCGTCTCCATAACGAGGATGTCGGCGGTTTTCCACTCTGTCGCTTCCGCGGAGCGGCCGCGGCGTAACTTGAAGTCGCCCGTGTAAAGGAGAGTGCCGCGCTCCGTTTCAAGGAAGAATTGGGCGGAGCCAAAAATATGGCCAGCCGGAAGAAGGGTGACACGATGCCCGCGGACCTCGTTTGGTTCGCCAAACGGAAGCACATGCTCGCGCCTTTTCCCCGGGAGGCGCGCCTGCATCAGGCGCGCGGTCCGCTCCGAGACGATGATCTCGTCGTGGAGCGCTATGTGGTCGCTGTGGGCGTGGGAGACGAAAGCGAAGGGCTTCGCATCCCAGGGATCGAGCCAGATGTTTTCGTTAGGCAAAAAAACGCCGCGCTCGTAGTGGACGCGAATCACGCGGAGAAATTAGCGGCACACCGCGCGGCGCGCGAATCCACTCCGCTACTTCCTTCCTCCGTTACTCCATTGCTTCCTCTCCCCGGCAGCGCGGCGATTGACACCGTGACGCTCTTCTCGTTTGATGCTCGCGTCGTGAGAATCTCGCCGGCTGTTTTTTGCCTTTTCCTCGCCGGATGCGCCGCGACAAACCCGAAGCCCTACCAAGTCGAGAAACCAAAGCCGCTCCCGATCGCGCTCGACCACGCCTTTGAGTTCCGAAAAACCAAACAATACTTCCTCGACCCGGCCGGTCCGCGCCTGACCGGACAGATCGACGCCTCGGTCACCTTCGAGCGCGCCTACCGATTGTACGGCGCGATCACCGCGCTCGATCAGCACGAGCGCTACGGGAATTATTACGACTTTTTCTGGATCGCGCGGCGCGAGGCGGATGTGGCGGTGCGGCTGGAATATCGGCAGGAGAAACTGCACGCCTTCGTGCAGGCGCGGGAGGTGCGTTATCCGCACGCCCACGGCCGTTACCAGACCGAGCTTACGGTCATCGGCGACGATTTTTTTGACGATGGACGTGTGATCGCGTGGCGCGCTTCGCTCATCGTAGACGGCCGAATCGTGGCCACGACCCGATCTTATCTTTGGGAGTGAAGCGCGTTTGCGCGCTACGCTCTTTTTTGTTCGGATTTCCGATGCAAATGCTTCGCTTCCAACTGCCGTCCGCGGTGCCACCTCCTCTGAGCGTGGGATGGAAGCATCTCGTCTTTCGGTTCTCGAAGAAGTCCCGCCGGATTGACAGTCTCCGGCGAAATTTTATCATTAGTTAGTCGTGCAGTCCTCGATTCAAGTCGGCGTCAACGGCCCAGTGGTCTGGGTGCGAGTGGCGGGGCGAGGCAGCTTTCTCGAGAGCGGCAGCCTAAAAGAATTCGGGCGGGAGATGGTGAATAGAGGCTACCGCGAATTCGTCTTTGATCTCCAGGAATGTGCGATGATGGACTCCACTTTCATGGGAACGATGGCAGGGATGGCGCTTCGATTGAAGGAGCTCGGGCTGGGTCGGCTGCACATCATCCATTGCGGTCCTCGGAGCCGCGATCTTCTCTCCGGTTTGGGATTGGATCAGATTTTTGATATTCAGAATGATGGAGAGGCGGCGCCGGAATGCGAGGCGCTGCGAATGGCGAGTGGCGAATCTCCGGAAAAAACGGTGGCCGCAAAACGAGACCAGGCGAGCACGATGCTCGAGGCTCACGAAGCGCTCTGCGAAGCGCGGCCGGAAAATCTCACCCGCTTCAAGGACGTCCTCGAATATCTAAAGCAAGACCTTCGGCAGGAGAGTCCGGCGAAGTAGCAGCGCGGCTTCGCCTTCATGCGTTTTCTCTTCTTCGGGCTCCTTGTCGCCGCGCTCCTCGGCTGGCTCCTCACTTACCAACGCCAACGCTGGCGCATCCGCGTCCTCGAACGCTCGAATGAGAAAATCCAGGTCGAGGAAAGTCTCGTCTTCGATTTTCTTCATGGTCTCGGCGAAGCCTTCCACGATGTCATCCGGCCGCATGATCTGCATCGGTTGATCGTCGAAAGCTGCGTCCGAATTCTCGACGCGCATGGCGGGGCGCTCTATCTCGTCGATCGCACTGGCACGAAACTGATGCCGGCTTTTCTCTCCAAGGGTTGTCCGCCCCTCGTCGACGTGCCCGATCGCATCCTGCAGCAGGCGACCGTCACTCCGATCGCGCTCGAGAGTTACCTGCGTTCTCGTCAGATCAATGCCGATGAGGGACTCGTTGGGCGCGTTTGGAAGAAAGGCGAAGCAGTCCATCTCGCCGATCTCGCCGATGCGCCGGAGCTTTCGAAACTGCGAGAGACCGCGCATGGCACGGATTCGGTGATGGTGACGCCCCTGCTTTACGGCCGGCAAAATCTCGGCGTCCTCGCGGTCGCAAATGGGCCGATGAGCGCGGATTTTTCGGCGAGCGATTTCGTCGTCTTCAAGTCGATTTCCGAGCAATCGGCCTTCGCCCTTTACAACGCCATCGTCTACTCGGAGGCGAACGAAAAAAAACGGCTCGACCACGATCTTCAGATCGCGCGCGACATCCAGCGCATCCTCCTTCCCTCGCGGCCGCCACCGATTGAAGGCTTCGATATCGCGGGCGTGAATTTCGCCGCCCGCCAAGTGAGCGGCGATTATTTCGATTACATCCAGGTGGATGACGAGCGCCTCGGCGTCGTAATCGCCGATGTCTCCGGGAAAGGCGTGCCGGCGTCGTTGATCATGGCGATCTGCCGCAGTGTGCTCCGTGCGGAAGCGCGCCTTACCCAATCACCTGCGGAGGTTTTGCGGAGGGTTAACCGCCAGCTCTATCCCGACATCAAGGAGGACATGTTCATCAGCATGGCCTACCTGATTCTCGACCATAAAAACGACCAGGTGACTCTCTCTCGCGGAGGCCATGACGCGCCCCTGCTCTATCGCGCGGCGAGTGGCGAAGTGGAGATTCTCAAGCCTCCCGGAATGGCTCTCGGAATTGACAGTGGAGACGTGTTCGATAGGATAACCGGCGATCTTTCCGTGCCCCTCGACCGCGACGATTGCCTCGTCCTTTACACCGACGGTGTGACCGAAGCGCTCGATGCGGACGGAAACGAATTCGGCCCGGAACGGATGATCCATTCCCTCCAGGCGAGCGCGAACCAGGGAGCCCAAGGCGTAATCGACCGGCTCATCGCCGACGTCCGCAGCTTTGCCGGCGGCCATCCTCAGCATGATGACATCACTTTGATTATAGTTCGAAAGACATGAAGAATTCCAAAACCGACCGCCGCCGGGTTCCCGTGACGGACGAAGAGCCGCCTCGAGATTTCGAGACCGCCACCGCCACCGATCCCGCCGAATCGCAGAGAGCTGAGAATGCAGATCCGGTTGCGGGCTTGCAGGCCGATCTCGATCGCTTCCGTGATCTCGCCCTCCGCAGCCAGGCGGATTTCGATAACTTCAAAAAGCGCGCCGCGCGCGAGAAAGAAGAGGCGACCAAATACGCCAACAGCTCGCTCCTCGAGCGCCTGATCGCGATCGTCGACAACTTCGAGCTTGGCCTTGCCGCCGCCAGGAGCGAAGGCGAGAAATCGCCCATCTACTCCGGCATGAGCATGGTCCTGAAACAGTTGAGTGATTACCTGACTGAGAACGGTCTCCAGCCGATCGACGCCGAAGGGCAAAAGTTCGATCCTAATCTGCATGAAGCAATCGCGCACGAGCCGAGCGCCGATGTGCCGGAAGGCATCGTCGTTAGGCAAATGCGCCGCGGCTACAAAATGAAGGACCGCCTTCTCCGTCCTTCCGCCGTCGTCGTCTCGAGCGGTCCCGCTGCCTAACGATCTCGAGATTCCGAGATCGATCATTTCTCCGTGACTACGAAGCGCGATTACTACGAAGTCCTGAGCGTCGAGCGCAATGCCTCCGGCGAGGAGATCAAGCGCTCCTATCGCAAGCTGGCGGTCAAGTTTCACCCCGATAAGAATCCGGACGACGCGCAGGCCGAAGAGCGTTTCAAGGAGCTCGGCGAAGCCTACGACGTGCTGATGGATGAAGAGAAGCGTGCCGCCTACGATCGCTACGGCCACGCCGCCTTTGCCCAAGGCCGCGGAGCTGGCGGCGGATTTCACGATCCCTTCGATATTTTCCGCGAAGTCTTCGGCGGTGGGGGTGGCGCGGGCGGAATCTTTGAGACCTTCTTCGGCGGCGGGGCGGCGGCCGAACGCGATGGCAGCCAGCGCGGGAGCGACCTGCGCTACGACATGCAGATCACGCTCGAGGAAGCCGCCTTCGGCGTGGAAAAAGAAATCGAAGTGCGCAAGCTCGGCACCTGCGATCAATGCGAAGGGAGCGGCGCTTCGCCCGGCTCGCACGCCGTCACCTGCCCGACCTGTCGCGGTCGCGGCCAAGTCGTAAGTTCACGCGGATTTTTCCAAGTCTCACAAACCTGCCCGCATTGCCACGGGCTCGGCGAAGTGATCGACAAACCATGCCCGGCTTGCGGCGGCGAAGGCCGGATCGAAAAAACCAGTCGGATCAAAATCAAAATTCCGCCCGGGATTGCCCACGGCTCACGTTTGCGCTCGAGCCGCAACGGCGAAGCCGGCGTGCGCGGCGGCGACCCGGGCGATCTCTACATCGTCGTCCACGTGAAGGAGCACGAGATTTTCCAGCGTGAAGACGACAATCTTTTCTGCGAAGTGCCGATCTCATTCACCGTCGCAGCCCTCGGCGGCGAAGTGCCCGTCCCGACTCTCGAAGGGAAGGCGAGTCTGAAAGTACCGGCCGGCACCCAGAGTGGACAAAGCTTCAAATTGCGCGGCAAAGGCGTCGTCCACGTCAACGGGCGCGAGCGAGGCGACCTCTATGCGCGGCTCCTCGTCGAAGTGCCCAGCCGGCTCAACGCTGAGCAACGCCAGAAGCTGGAGGAATTTGCCGCCCTTTGCGGAGACGACAACACGCCCCTGCACAAAAGCTTCTTCGAGCGCGCCAAAGAGTTCTTCCGCTGAGCAAGAAGTCCAAAAGGAAGGACTAGGAAGTATCCTCCAACGCGCTTGCGCGCCGCACCTCTTAATTCTTCCTTTCTCCTTCTCTTCAATGCATCGCTTCTACCTCGCGCCTAACGACTGGTCATCCGCCGCGCTGACCGGTTCCGAGGCGCATCATGCCCACGGCGTGCTTCGGCTCGCGGTGGGCGATCGGGTGGTCCTCTTCGACGGCCGGGGACGGGAAGCGACGGCGGAGATCAGTGCGCTCGATTCTGGCGCGGTCCGGCTGCGCGTTTTACAGGAAACGGTGACCCCGCCGCTCCGCACCCAGATCGCCCTTGCCCAAGCCATCCCGAAGGGGAAAAACATGGATCTGATCGTGCAGAAGGCCGTCGAGATCGGCGCCGCCGAAATCTTCCCGCTCCTCTCCGCCCGCACCGTCGTGCAGCTCGATCCCGGAAGCGCGGCGCAGAAACAGGCGAAATGGCAGACCGTCGCACTCGAAGCGGCCAAGCAATGCGGGCAAAACTGGCTCCCACAAATTCATCCGCCTGCTTCGCCTAACGATTTCTTCGCCGCCGCCGCGGCTTACGATTTGCGCCTGATCGGCTCGCTCCAGCCGGGCGCACAGCATTTGAAAAAGATCCTGGCCGATTATGCCGACGGGCAGGGCGGCGCGCAGCCGGCGCGCGTCCTAATGCTGATCGGGCCGGAAGGTGATTTCGCGCCGGCCGAGATCGCGCTCGCCCGCTCCCATGGCTGCGCTCCGCTCACCCTCGGCCCAATCATTTTGCGGGTAGAGACGGCGGCGATCTACTGCCTGAGCATTCTCTCCTACGAGCTGCTCGGGGAACGTTAGGCGATCGTTAGGCAAGAAAAACCCCGCGCCTTAGGCGCGGGAGTCTTCGCAATCAAACCAGGAAAATCGTCAGGCCAATTTGCGCCGGAGAAAGCGCTGCCCGCAAAACAGAATGCCCACGCCAAGAAGCATGTAAACCGACGGCTCGGGAACGGCGACAGCCCCTGCTGTGAGATTCAGGTCATCGACGCGCCAGTTACTGGATGTCGCTGACCCGGCAGAACCATAAAGCCGCAATTCCACTGGCGCACCAGAAGCGCCGGTACTTGTGTAATTAAAGGTGTAGAGATTCCAGCTTGAATCGTTAGGCGCCGAGGAAGATCCCAGATTCGTTGCGAACCCATCAGTGCTTGACCTAAAACTGAGCAAAATAGGGCCGCTCGACGTGGTTCTAGATCCGAAGCTGAAAGAAATCGAATTGATCGCGTAGCCAGCGCTCGGCGTTAAAGTGAAAGAGAAGTAAGTCGACGATGTGAGATTG
>DASXDC010000291.1:0-4609 GCA_036490855.1 Chthoniobacterales bacterium | reverse complement strand
CGGCCCGACGCGCAAACCGACGCCGGCGATGTTGCGCGGGATCGACGTGCTCGTCTTCGATCTACAGGACATCGGCTGCCGCAGCTACACTTACATCAGCACGATGGGCCGCTGCATGGAGGCAGCGGGCGAAAACCAGATCCCCTTCGTGGTGCTCGATCGGCCAAATCCGGTCGGCGGTCTGCGCGTCGAAGGCCCATCGGTCGAGCCGCGCTGGGAGTCGTTCGTAAGCGAATTCCCGATCCCGTACGTGTACGGCCTCACCGTCGGCGAGCTGGCGAGGATGGTGAATGGCCGCCACTGGATTTCTACACCATGCGATCTCACTGTGGTGCAGATGCACGGCTGGCGCCGCGGGATGACGTGGGAAGAAACAGGGCTGCACTGGATTCCAAGCTCGCCTAATATTCCGCACGGCGACTCGCCGCTCTATTACATCGCGACCGGCCTGGTCGGCGAACTGGCCGGCGCGGAAATCGGAATTCCGGGTTCGCGGCCCTTTCAGAGCATCGGGGCGCGCGGAGTGGACGCGAATCGTTTCACTAAGTATCTGCGCGGCCTCGTCACGCCCGGTGTCGAATTTCGCCCCTGGCGGGAGGGAGCGATCGGCGGCAGCAGCCTAACAATCTCGCCGGGAACGCGCACGAACCTGACCGGCTTGGGCATTTACTTCCTGGCGGAGATCAACCGCCAGATCCGGCCCGATCTTTTCCGGCGCAGCAGCGCGAGCAAGCTCGATATTTTCTACAAGGTCTGCGGCGGCACCTTCATTCAGGCGCAGTTGCGGGAAGATAAGTCGCCCGACAGCATCGTGGCGAGCTGGCAGCCTAACGAGGACGAGTTCCGTCGGCTGCGCGCCAAATATCTGCTCTACTAGTGGCGGCTTGAAAAAGATTGGCATCTACGGCGGCAGTTTCGATCCCGTTCACCACGGGCATCTCATCCTCGCCCGCGAAGCGCTTGAGACCCTGCAACTCGCAGAGATGATTTTCATCCCGGCCGCGCAGTCGCCCCACAAACATGACCGGCAACCGGCGCCAGCTCATCTGCGCTGGGAAATGCTCGAGAGCGCGGTCGCGAACGAACCGGGCTTCGTCGCTTCTCGACTCGAGCTCGATCGCCACCCGCCTTCCTACTCCGTCGAGACGCTCGAAGCTTTGCGCGCGCAGCAGCCGGAAGCGGAGTTTTATTTTCTCATCGGCCAGGATAATCTGGCGAAGCTGCCCGAGTGGCATCGATTTAACGATCTGCGCCGGCTCGTGCAGTTCATCGTCCTCGATCGAAGCGCACTGCAGATTGAATATCCCTATCCGACGATTCGTCGAATGATCGACATCTCGGCGACGGCAATCAGAAAACGAGTTGCCAGCGGCCGATCGATTCGCTATCTCGTGCCGGAGACGGTCGAGCGAACCATTCATCGGGAAAAACTTTACCAAGGAAACACGCAATCGAACCTGAAGAGCTAGCCCGAGCCTGCGCTGAATACGCGTCGAACAAGAAAGCGGAAGATATCGCAGTGCTCGATCTGCGTGGCATCTCTACCTTCACCGATTTCTTCGTCATCTGCTCGGGAAGTTCCGAGCCACACCTGAAGGCGATCGCGGGCGAGATCGAAGCGCGGCTGCGCGAAGATCACGGCGTGCGGCCGGCGGCGGTCGACGGTTTCCCAATCAGCCAATGGATCGTGCTCGATTACATGCAGGTGATCGTGCACATCTTCCACGCGGAGAAGCGCGAGTTCTACAGCCTGGAAGATCTCTGGAGCGACGCTCCGCGCCTAACGATTACAGGCCTCTAACTCCGCCCCGCAGCGCGGGCGGTGACCGCAGTCGAAAACCCGTCACCCTTCCCGCACCGCTGGCGCAGCGATTACATCTTGCTCGGGGAAGCCGACGGGCTCGGCGACGCCTTCATACCTGCGGGCGACATCGTCATCTTTGCCTTCGGCATCATGCCCGGCTTCGGCGCCGGCGTCGTGCCCGGAGGAAGGACTTCGAGCAGTTCGACGTCGAAGAGAAGGGTTGAGTTCGGTCCGATGTCGGAACCCGCGCCGCGCTCGCCATAGGCGAGATTCGATGGGATCGCGAGCTGATATTTCGAACCGGGCTTCATCAACTGCAGGCCCTCAGTCCAGCCCTTGATCACGCGATTCACCGGGAAAGTCGCTGGTTGACCGCGCTTGTAGGAGCTGTCGAATTCAGTGCCGTCGATCGTCGTGCCGCGATAATTCACCTTCACGGTGTCGGTTTCCTTCGGCGCCGTGCCGCTGCCTTCTTTCAGGACTTTATATTGCAGTCCGCTCGCGGTTGTTTTCCAGCCTTCCTTCTTCTTGTTCTCCTCGAGAAATTTCTTCCCCGCCGCTTCGTTTTTCGCGCCCATCTCTTTTTTCGCCGCGGCTTGTTTGGCCATCATCTCTTTCTGAAAGGCCGCCATCGTCGCTTTGACCTGCTCGTCATTCATGAGCGGCTTGGCGCCTTTCAATCCGTCCTTTAAGCCGTTCTGCAGGAGATCAGGATCGACATCAATCATCTGCCGTTTAAGGGTGGTCCCAATGTCGAGGCCGATGCTGTAGCTGACCTTGTCCTTCTGCGTCTTGAGCGGGCCAATCGGCTGATCGGGCGCTTCCGCGGCCGGAGACGGGTTCGGCGCCGTTTTGTTATTGGGCTGCGCGCCGCGCGCGATGGGAGCGAGAGCGAGGGCAGTGAAGACAAATAGAGACAATGCTTTCATAATTATGAGCGATAAGATTCAAGAAGCGGCGGCCCTTCGCGGGTCCACCGCGCAGAATTCATCCACGGGGATGGCTTCCTCGTCAAGCGCGCGTAACCGATCGAGGCGAAGCCGCGTCCGCCGGTTGAAATTCGGCGGATTCATCCTCGCGCTCGGCGTGTTCGTCTCACCTGCTGCCTTCGCTGCGCTCCCGCTCTCACATCAGGAGGCGCTGCGAATCGGAAAGCGAGTCTGGCAGAACGAATGTGGTGGCCGATCGCCGGCCTGACCTCCTGGAACGCGGGCGAGAATTTCGCCTCCCTCGGGATAGGACACTTCATTTGGTACCCGGCGGCTGTGCACGGGCCCTTCGAGGAAAGTTTCCCCGAGCTTATCCACTTCGCTGAAAAGCGCGGCGCCAAGCTGCCCGATTTTTTGAGGGAGCAACCCGGCAACGCTTGTCCGTGGAAGTCGCGCCCGGAGTTCCTCGCAGCGCAATCGAGAGCGCGCATGAAATCACTCCGCGTGTTTCTTGCCGACACAATCGATTTGCAGGCCGACTTCATGGTCGAACGCCTCCGCCGCGCGCTGCCGAAGATGTTGGCGGAGGCGCCGGCCACTGAGCGGGACAGACTTGAGGATCGCTTTCACCGCCTCGCCAGCGACTCGCACGGCTGCTATGCGTTGATCGATTATGTAAACTTCAAAGGCGAAGGCGTGCTCCCGAGTGAGCGCTATGAAGGACGCGGCTGGGGTCTGCTCCAGGTGTTGGAGGGTATGTCGGATAAGAGCGCCACATCCCCCTTGGACGCATTTGCCGATTCCGCCGAACGCGTGCTGCGCGCGCGAGTGAAGAATTCGCCGGCGAAACGTCATGAAAGCCGCTGGTTTCCCGGCTGGCTGAAGCGCGTCGCTACTTATCGTTAGGGGGAAATCCGCCTGGCCCGCCAGCGAAAATAGAGCAGCCCGGCGAGGACAATCGCGCCGATCAGCAGCCAACCGCGATCATGGTGCGGCGCCTCATTCACCGGCGCGAGCGCAACCAGCGGCGCTTCCCAAATCGTGCTCCCATCGGGCCGCAGTGCAATGAGTCGAAGCATGTGCAGTTGCTTCGGATCGAGGCTGCGAAGGCGCGCGAAGGCCGTCGCGTCGGAGGTGGTGAATTCAGCCTTTGTTAGGGGACGCCAGCTGATTTGCAAATCGCTCCCGCCTTCTCTGGAGAGAATACGTTCGTCGAGCTGATATCTCCCGACCGGCTCTTGCGGTTGCGGCCAGCGCAGCTCCCACTGCGAACCCTCCACTCGCCTGGCGTGGACGGCGAGGTAAGGATTCGCCAAAGGAGCAGATGGCGGCGTGACAGCAGGCGCGACTACGGCAAGACGGCGCGGAGTTGCGCTGGGCGGCGGCGATGGCACCCGTGCAGACGGCGGACGGCTTGTCTTTTCAACACCCGAAATTTCTTCAGCCGACGCGTTGACGGTGACGGGAACATGGAATCCCGCCCCAACGATCCGGATTTGTTCGTGGACCGGAACGGTGCGGTCGACCGCCACTTCGATCGCGACATCCTCGGTTGCACGCGGCGCGAGAGTGACTTCTCCAATCGGTTTTATCCGCGGACTCGCCTCGAACTTCACGAGAAGCGAGCGCTCCGCTCGATTCGTTAGGCTGATTTTTCCAGCCCGCGGCTCGCTCTTCTTCGCCGGACGCGTGATCTCCAATTCCCCCGGCTCCACACCTAACGGCGCCGTTGCACGGCCGCGTAACGAAACCACGCTTCGACCACCACCGGCCTCAACGAGCGTGATTTCCCCGATAAATTCGCGTCCCTCATCCGGCCGAAAGGTGACCGCGATCGATTCGGTGCGGCCCGCTTCCACGCGATAGCCGGTCCGCT
>DASXDC010000290.1:0-7831 GCA_036490855.1 Chthoniobacterales bacterium | reverse complement strand
CCTTCCTGATCCAGCAGGTATCGCGCGGTGGCATGATAGAGATGCCAGACGAGCGACTCCTTCCAATCCGACCACATATCGGTCGTGCCCTGCCCGTCGGCGAGCGTGAGCAGCATGAGCGCGTCAAGATTGGTCTGCGATTTCACAATTTTCGCCAGCTCGATCACCGTCGCCGGATCATCGACATTGCGCTGCTGCGCCATACTCGAGAGCGTGACGTGATGATCGACGAGCAGGACGAGCGAGTGCC
The DNA here is from genome assembly GCA_036490855.1 of Chthoniobacterales bacterium. Lineage (GTDB taxonomy): Bacteria > Verrucomicrobiota > Verrucomicrobiia > Chthoniobacterales > UBA10450 > Palsa-1392. The sequence goes on along the minus strand of DASXDC010000290.1, from coordinate 7,581 downwards.
GTTGCTCCGGGGTGAGCTGGAGCCGTGTCGCGACCGTCTGTGCAAAAAGCGCGCTCGCTTCGGAATGAGGTCGCGCGCCGACGCCTTTGCCGGTGTCGTGCAGGAGAAGCGCGAGATAAAGAACGTACGGATCGGGCAGTTGCTCGAATAATTTCTGGTAGGAGAGCAGCTTCGGATCGTCAATCGAGCGGAGCGCGTCGAGCTTCTCGAGACAGACGAGCGTATGTTCGTCGGCCGTGTAGCGATGAAAATATTCATGCTGCACGAGGCAGGTGAGATGACCGAACTCCGGCAGGTAACGCCCGAGGAAATCGACCTCGTGCATCATGCGCAGGATATGCGCGACAGCCCCTTTGCGACTGAGGATGCGGGCGAAAATTTCCCGCGGCGCTTTGGCATAACGAAACTCGCGCGTGACAAAACGGAGCCGGCGTCCGATCGCGTCGGTTAGCTCCGCACTCAATTCAAGCTGTCGTTCCTGCGCGTGTTCGAATGCCTTCATCAGCTGCTCGGAGTGGCGCGAGAGAATCTGCGGATCGTTCACATGCAGTTCATGACCGCGACTGAAGAAATGGTCGAAATGCTTTTCCTGCACACGATGGCGTGGGAGGAGGGGAAAAAAGAGCCGGCGCGTGGTAGTCGCGGTGCCGGTGGCGAAGCGCTTGCTCAGCCGTTCCGTGATCCGAAAAATATTTCGCGTGTGCTCGTAGTAGTCTTTCATGAACGCCTCGTTCCGGGCGACGGGCGTCTTCTGTTGATAGCCGAGGCAGCGCGCGATCTCCGGCTGGAGGCTGAGGTGGAGTGTGTCGGTGCTGCGCTGGTTGATGTAATGAAGCTGGGTCCGCACACGCAGGAGGAAATCGTAGGCGACGTCGATCCGGCGGCGGTCGCCGATGCTGAGCCAGTCTTTCCCGACGAGATGTGTCGTCGTTAGGGCACCTTCCTTGAAGTAGGTGATCCAGAGAAGATTTTGGTAGTCGCGCAAACCGCCGCAACCGCCTTTCACGTTCGGCTCCTGGAGATAAACGCTGTTGGCGAATTTCTCGTGCCGGCGCACCTGATCTTCCATCCGGGCCGCGATGTATTCCTTTTCGTGGCCTTGCACGCAGTGCGTTCGGAACTGGGTTCGGAAGCGCTGGAAAAGCTCCCGGTCGCCCGCCAGATGGCGCGCCTCCAGCATCGCCGTCTTGGTCAGCATTTCGCCATTGGCTTGCGCAACCGCTTCGCGCACCGAGCGAGTCGAGTGGCCGACCTTGAAGCCGACGTCCCAGAGGAAATAAAGAACCTGCTCGACCGTCTGCGCCAGCGAATCGGGCACTTCTTTACCGGTGTGCGGATGGAGAAACATCACGTCGACATCGCTTCCCGGGTTGAGCTCGCCGCGACCGTAACCGCCAAGCGCGACCAGGCTCACCGGAATAATTTTCTTCTCGCTCTTTGCCTTCGCCGCCGCGCTCGCGGCAGCGAAGACGTGGCGGAGAAGCACGTCGATGAGCGAAGCGCGGCTCGAGCACACTTCGCGACCGCCACCGCCGGCCTGGTGGCGCAACCGGAGCCGATGATTTTCGATCTTAAGAAATTTCTGGTAGAGCGGGAGGAGATGCGGCGTGGTCACAGCCGGCGCAGCCGAGAGCTCGCGTCGCGCGTGTTCCAAGACTTTATCCTGATGATCGGACATTGGGTTAATGGAGAACTGGACTAATGGAGTAATGGAGTGATGGAGTGATGGAGTAGTGGAGTAATGCAAACCGGCGTCGCGGTCTTTGCCACACTACTCCATCACTCCACTACTCCATCACCCCATCACCAACCCTAGAGTTGGATCGCGTAACGCTTCATCTTGTTGTAAAGCGTCGGGCGCTGAATGCCGAGCAGTTCGGCCGCCTTCTTCTTGTTGCCGTGACACTGCGCGAGCGCGTCGAGGATCGCGTTCCGCTCCATGTCGCAGAGGCTGCGCGCGGGACCCTGGCTTTGGTTGGCGGCGCGTTCTGTTTGCTGCAAGGCGACGGGCAGACGTACTTCGGCCGGCAATTCCTTGACCGTGATCTGATCCTGCCGCGCGAGCACGACCGCGTACTCGATCGCGTTTTGCAGTTCGCGCACGTTGCCTGGCCAGCCGTAGTCGAGCAATTTCTGAAATGCATCCGGGCTGATCATCGGCTCTGGTTTTCCCAATTGCCGGGCAAAACTGCGCACAAATGAGGCGACCAACGGCGGAATATCTTCCTTCCGTTCGCGCAAGGGCGGCACTTCGATCTGGAAAGTGTTGAGCCGATAGTAGAGATCGGACCGGAGCCGGTTCTCCGCCATCGCCTGCTGCACCGGTCGGTTCGTCGCGGCGACGACGCGGAAATTTGCCTTGAGGGTTTTCGTGCTGCCTAACGGGCGATACTCGCGCTCCTGCAGCACGCGCAGGAATCGCGTCTGCAATTCCGCCGGCATCTCCGAGATCTCGTCGAGAAAGAGTGTGCCTCCATCCGCGGCCGCGATCATCCCGCTGAAATCATTCGCCGCGCCGGTGAACGCGCCTTTGGTGTAGCCGAACAATTCGCCTTCAATCATCGCCTGCGGAAAAGCCGCGCAATTCAATTTCACCATCGGCTTGTCGGCCCGCCGGCTGCGATTGTGAATCAAGGTCGCGATCACTTCCTTGCCCACGCCGCTTTCGCCGGTCACGAGAACGTTCGCTTCCGATGGCGCCATCGCGGTGATCAGCTCGTCGATCTGCTGCATCACCTTGCTCTTGAAAACGGGCGCAAGCCGCGTCTCCGCTTCCGCGAGCCGCTTTTTCAATTGCTGGGTTGTCTCGCGCAGCTCGAGCGTCTCGCGGAGGAGCGACTGTTTTTCGAGCGCCTTTTCCACCAGGCTGAGCAGTTCCTCCGGCGCATAGGGTTTGCTGATAAAATGATAAGCGCCGCGCTTGATCGATTCGATCGCGTTGTTGAGCGAATCGTGCGCGGTCAGGATAATGACCTGCGTTTCCGGATGCTCCGCCTTGATCTGCTCCAGCATGTGGAGGCCGTCCGCGTCCGGCAGTTGCAGATCGAGCAAAACGAGCGCGGGCGATTTGCTCTGCAGGAGGCGCATCCCGGTGCCGGCATTAGCGGCCACCTCAGCCTGATAACCATGCCGGCCTAACAATGCCTCGAGCGTCATAAGAATCGGGCGCTCGTCGTCGATGATCAGAATGCGGTGATTATCGGAGCTCATGGGAATTTGGAGTGGGAGCCGGCGGAGAACGCCGGCTCAGGCAGGAACGATGGGAAGAGAGACAGTCGTGACGAGGACCGAGGCAGCCGAGTCGAATTGCGCCTGAAACAATCCATGATGCGCTTCAAAAATACTGCGCGCCCGATAGAGGCCAAGACTATAATGGCCATGCCGCACCCGGCTGAGCGGCCGGCGGCCCCAGCCATCCATCGAATTGTCGAACTTCGTTTTCGGTTCCCGCAAAGTGAATTCTATCTTTTCTCCGGCCGGGCGGACTTCGAAGACGAGCGCGCCCGGGCCGCGTTGATGGACGAAGGCGTTGCGAAATAATTCAAGAAAAGCGTCCTGGAGGAGGATCGGATCGACTTCGAGCTGCTCGCCGCCTAACGATGATTTCCACTCGATCGTCGTCGCCTGCTCCGCTTCCTCGCGCTCGAGCCGCGAACGCAGATCTTCAATAAATTCCGACGCGCGATAGGTCATCGGCGCCGGCTGAATGCGCGCCAGCAGGCTCGAGAGTTTTTGGAGCGCGGCGCCGGCTTCGCCCGTTACTTCGCGCAGCCGTTTTAGTTCCTCTTTCGCTTCCGGCTCCGCAACAATTTCGTTCAGGAAAGCGGCCTGGAGTTCGAGGGCGTTGAGGTGATTGCGCAGGTCATGATTGAGCTGCCCGACGAACTTCGTCACGTCCGTCCAGAGAATATTCGGTTCCGCTTCCTGCATTGGGAGAGCCGCCACTCGGGTAGGGTCGCGGGCGGAGCGAATCTAGGTGCTGGCGCGCTCTCCGCTACCTGATCCTCGAAAATTTTTCCTCGTCCGCCGCGCCGCCGCTGCTCGCGATCGAGGAATCGTTCGCCGCCAAATGCCGCAGGACGTGGTAGATATCTTCCGCATCCGCGCCGATGGCTTGCGCGATCGTCTCCGCGGTCGCGCCGGCGGGGGAGAGTTCCGCCATTACTTTGGGCTGCAGTTGCAAAATCTCCGTGGCCGCTTTCTTGCCGGCCTCCACGCCCGGCTGATGATAGGCGTTCAGATTCACGAGCGAACCGTAGAAGCCGACCGCGCGTTCGTAGAGTGCGATCAGGACGCCGATCTGAAACGGATCGACCTGCGGAATGCTGAGGGTAATTGAGTCGCGGTCGCTCTCGTAAAGTGCGGTGCGCGTCCCGCGCAGGAAGCCCTGCAGATAATCGCCGCTCGTCACACCCTCCTCGACTTCGAAGCGGCTGGCCGTTCGGTCCTTCCGCACTTCGATGAAAGTAATGAAGAAATTTGGCACCCCGTCGCGCAACTGCTGGACGTAGGCGTGCTGATCGGTCGAGCCCTTATTCCCGTAAACCGCGATGCCCTGGTGCACCACCTTGCCGGCGAGGTCGAGTTTCTTGCCTAACGACTCCATCACGAGCTGCTGCAGATATTTGCTGAAGAGCGCGAGCCGGTCCTTGTAAGGCAGAATGACCATGTCTTTTTTGCCCGCTCCCTCGCCGGCGTAATACCACATGAGGGCGAGAAGCATGGCGGCATTTTCCATCTCGTTAGGCTGACGCGTGTGTTGATCCATCGCGGCCGCGCCGGCGAGAAAATTCTTCGTGTCCAGTCCCTGAAGGGCGGCGGGAAGAAGGCCGACCGCGCTCATGACCGAGGTGCGGCCGCCGATCCAGTCGAACATCGGGAAACGTGCCAGCCAGCCGTTGCTCTCCGCGAATTGATCGAGCTCGCTTCCGACCCCGGTGACGGCGACTGCATGCTGGGAAAAATCGAGGCCGGCTTTCTCCAAATGCGCCTTCGTCTCGAGCATGCCGTTGCGCGTTTCTTTCGTTCCGCCGGATTTCGAGACGACCACGACGAGGGTGTGGGCGAGGCCGCGACCGATTTTGGTGAAGACGCGGTCGAAGCCATCCGGGTCGGTGTTATCGAGAAAGAAAAGATCCATCGCGTCGCGCTCCGAGCCGAGGGCGTCGGCGACGAATTGTGGTCCGAGAGCAGAGCCGCCGATGCCGACGAGGAGGACGTGATCGAACGGTTTCCCATCCGGGGCGGAGATGCGGCCGACGTGAATGTCGGAGGCGAACTTGCGGATGCGCTCGTTCGTCTGCTCGATTTCGGCGCGCAGTTCGTCGTTAGGCGCGAGCTGCGGCGCGCGCAGCCAGTAATGGCCGACCATCCGGTTTTCGTCCGGGTTGGCGATCGCGCCGCCTTCCAGCTCGTGCATGGCGGCGAAGGCTTTCTCCGCCGGTCCGCGCATTTTTTCGAAATAGCCTTCGGGAAATCGCATCCGGCTGATGTCGATCGCGAAGCCAATATCGTCGTAGCGCAGGAAGTATTTTTGGAAGCGCTGCCAGAGAGATTTCGAAGCCATGGCAGGAGTTTGGCGGGATTCAAATCGCAGGGCAAGAAAGCTCGGGCGCCGCGTTTCGTTGGCGCGAGGCAAGGCTGTCGCGAAGGCCGCCGCCGGCCGCGGTCCGTTTCCGAGATGCGAGCGCCGCCCGCGCCTAACTATGCTTTTCTTTCTCGCCTTCTCCGCGTTCTTTGTCCTCGCGCTCTTCGTCTTTCTTGTCCTTCTCCCAGCCGATCTTGCGGCCCTTGTTTTGCTCCTCGAGCCAGGCCATGAGCGGTTGGAAATAATCGACCATCGCGCGGGTCGAGATATCCTCGCCGGTTGCGTCCTTCAGCACTTTGCGCCAATCCTCCGTCCCGCCTTTCTTCAGGATGTTTTCGTAGAGCCATTTCCCGACTTCCTTGTTGTTGGCGTAGTTACACGATTGCGGCGGCTGATGGAGAATCTTGCGCGCGATGTAGTCGTGCAGTTGGAATTTGAGGACGGTGGCGAAGGCGTAGTTGTAGTAGTAGGCCGGCGCGTCGTTGATGTGCGTTTTGGTCGCGTAGTCCGCCCATTTTTCGCCGCGATCCTCCGGGGGCTCGACGCCTTGGAATTCGCTCACGTACTTCCACCAGCGCGCATTCCATTCATCCTGGTCGAGCTGGTGCGCGTAGATGTCGGCTTCCCAATGCGTCATCGTGCCAGAGGCGAAAAAAATGAACGGAATCGAGCGCGCAAGTGCGTCATCGAGGAGGAAAGCAGTTTTGTCGGCCTTGAAATCTGCCGGCAAAATCCCTTTCGATTGCAAATAAGGCACCTGACTGGAAGCGAGCGCGATCAGCTCACCGATGCCTTCATGAAAGCCGGGGTTGGCGCCGATCCGCAGGAGCGGCGGCACTTCCGGTCGCGCGTAGGAGAGAAAGTAATGGCCGTGGCCAAACTCGTGATGGGCGGTAAAGAACCATTCGGCGTTAGGCTCGATGCTCTGGAGCGACCGGATGTCCTTCTCGAGATCGATGTGATAGCACCAGGCGTGGGCGTTTTTCTTCCGTGTGCTGTTCTTCGGCACCGGATACAAATCCGATCGCACCCAAAAGCTGCCCGGTAATGTTTGCAGGCCGATCCCGGTGTAGAAATCTTCCGCCGTTTTCGCGATCCACTCCGCGGTCTTGCCTTTGAAATAAGGATCGAGATCGGCGGCTTCGACCAGGCCGGTCCAGTTTTGCGCCCAGCGATTGTTCAGCCAATGCGCCGGGATCTTGTTCGGCACCGGCTGGTGGAATTTCTCCGCCAGCTTGTATTTCACCCAGGTGTGCAGTTGGAGATAGAGCGGGCGGAGCGCATCCATGAACTCCTCGTTCATCTTCAGCATCTCTGGCGTCGTCATGCCGTAGTTGGCGACCTCGAGCGAAAAGTAGTCGCGATAATTCATCTCGCCCGCGACCCCATTGCGGAGGTCGCGCAGGACCATGAGATTATCTTTCAGGGCCGGGCCGATTTCTTTCGACGCTTCCCAGACGGCTTTGCGCTCCGCGAGATCGCTGCTCGAGCTCAGGAGGTTGTCGATTTCGTTCGCGGTAATCGGTTTGCCTTTGAACTTGAACTGATAGCTGTTGAGGAGCGACGACTGCAGCGTCTCGGACTTGATCCGGCGTCCGACTAAAAATGGATTCGTCATCGGGCCTTCCGCGGCGTTGAGCAGCACCTGATTCAGCTCGCGGACTGTCAACGGGTCGAGCTCCGCTCGGTGAGTGAGCAATTCACGCGCAGTGTCGATCACGACCGGGCTGCCGTTGAAAGCGGCGTAAGCTTTCCCAGCCGTCTCGGAGGCTGCATCGTGCGCCGGCGTGACGTCGCGGACGGCGTTCCACTGCGCTTCGCTGTTCACGGTGTAGAGCGCCTGGTAACCGGAGTTCATGATCTCAAGGAAATGATTCGCACGTTCCTGCGCCGACTCTGCGCTCGCGGGCGAGGCGGGAGGCGACGCAGACGGCGCAGCGATGAGCGAGAAGGGCAGAATCGTTAGGGCGACGGCGGCAGCAAGCGAGCGGAAG
>DASXDC010000289.1:0-5122 GCA_036490855.1 Chthoniobacterales bacterium | reverse complement strand
CCTTGGCGCGCAACCAGGCGTTCAGCGCATCGAAATGTCGATGTGCGCGGTAACAGGTATAAATCGGTTGTGCAGGTAATTGCCCGTCCGCTTCGACGACGAATGCGCCCGTCGCCTTCGCGCGCCATCCCCGAAACATCGCCAGCAATTCCTTGTCCAGCGGAACGTCCCCGCCGCTGTCTGAAGTTTTAGGAGTGAAATGCTCCGTTGTCTCGATGCGGACGGTGCCTTCGTTCCACCGGAATGCCGACCACAGTAGTTTGTCAATCTCGTTGCGCCGCAGCCCAGCCATTGTCGCCAGCAAAAAGATTTTCAACTGCTCCTGTGGCAACTCGCGGGTCGCGTTGTCGATCAACGCTTCGATGTCGACGGTGCTGTGATAGCGCATTGATTCGCGCGGGTAAAACGCCACGCTCTCGAAAGGTGTTTTCGCGGGCCTGTGCTCTCCCAAATGGCAAAGCAACTCAGGCGAGAAAAGGCACTTCGCCATGCGCATGATGGAATTGCAGGAGATTCGTGCCCGCCGCTGTTTCAACGGATTGGAACCGGCCTTTCTCACGAACGCGATCCGCCACTTGTTCACCTTGTCCGGTGTGACGTCAGACAGCTTGATTCGTTCAATCCGCGCAATCCAGGCGTCTCGCCCGCCCGCTGCGTAATCGAATTTTTCCTTCCCTCCATCGATGCTAAATATCTGCGAAAGGATCATGCGAAACTTCTGGCAATAGCCCTCAAACGTTTTTAGGTTCCCCGACCAGTGCCCGCGCAATTCGTCGAAAAACTCGCCCACTGTGGAAACGGATTTCCGCTCGATCTCCGGCTTAAACTTGGCGAGGGTGGCATCCCAACCCGCGCCGGTCAGCATCAGGTAAATATCCCGCGCCTTCGCAGCAGCGGCGGACTTGTTGGGCGTTTGCAGATTGAAAAACTCTCTCCGCCCGCGCCACTGAATGCGCGCGGTCCAATCGGCCGCGTTAAGAGTTTTGCCATTCCGCTCATAGGAACGCTTGCAAATTGCGTCGAGCCAATACCTGGCATCCGCCTTGCCAAAGTTTCGCTGAGCCACTTTTGAGCCATTTTTTGAGAGCCGTCCTGTCCCTTTTTGTATCGAATTTTTCTCTTTTCGTGGAACCATAAACGATTGACGAGTATTGTGATATGCGGCTAAGTTTCAAACAATACAAGACACTTCGGTTCACATCAACTAGAAAACTCTTAATCACTGGGTTTCAGGTTCGATTCCTGAGCGGTGCATCTCTCACGCCTGCCCGCAGTCTTCCGGAAGTGAATCGAGATCGATGTATTGCTGCGCGATCGGCATTTTGCGGCCGACGCCGAAAGCACGGCTCGTGACCTTTATTCCCGGCGCGGCCTGAGCGCGCTTGTATTCGTTGAGATCGACCCGCCGCTGAATCCAGCGGACGGTTTTTTCCTCAAATCCCTGCGCGATAATGTCACGCGCGCTCTGGTTTTCCTCGATGTAGAGCTGGAGAATGGCGTCGAGCAGGTCGTAAGGCGGCAGGGAATCCTGATCGATCTGCCCCGGCCTTAATTCCGCGCTCGGCGGTTTCTCGATCGTCGACTGCGGAATAATTTCGCCCTCGCGATTAATCCAGCGCGCGAGTTGGTAAACCAGAGTCTTCGGGACGTCGCTAATGACGGCGAGGCCGCCCGCCATGTCGCCGTAGATGGTGCAATAGCCGACCGCCAGCTCACTTTTATTTCCGGTCGTAAGAAGAAGATGGCCAAACTTATTTGAGAGCGCCATCAGGATCATCCCGCGCAGGCGTGACTGCATGTTCTCCTCCGTCGTATCCTCGGGCAGCTCGGCGAAAATTTTCGTGAATTGAGCCTTGAAGGTGGCGAATGCCTCGCCAATCGGAATCTGATAACAGCGAATGCCGAGATTGCGCGCCAGGGCGAGCGCGTCCTCGACACTGCCGCGCGACGAGTAGGGGCTCGGCATCGCCACAGCGACGACATTTTCTTTGCCTAACGAAGCGACGGCGATCGCAGCCACGACCGCAGAATCAACTCCGCCGCTCAGGCCGAGAACCGCGGATTTGAATTTGCATTTGGCCAGGTAATCGCGCACGCCTAACGACAAAGCGCCGTGCAACTCGGCCATCGGATCAAAGGGCGGCAGGGCGATAGCCTCAGTCGACTCGGTCTCGACGATCGCTTCTGCGGTCTGGAAAGACGGCAGCTGCGCGATCAGTTCCCCGGCGCGATTGAAGGCGATCGAGCTGCCGTCGAAAACGAGCTGGTCGTTTCCACCTACAGCGTTGCAGTAGACAATCGGGACCGCCTGTTCGCACGCCGCCTTTCCCACCATCTCGCGCCGCGTCCCGAGTTTGCGCAGACCAAAGGGAGACGCGCTCAGGTTGACGATCAGCTCCGCGCCTTTCTCCACCAGGCCGCGGGCCAGTTCTCGATCGTACAGTGGACGCGGAAGATAATCCTGCGTCCAGATGTCCTCGCAGATCGTGACCCCGACGCAAAGCCCCGCAATCGAAAAAATCTCCCCACCGCGGCCCGGCTCAAAATAGCGATCCTCGTCGAAGACATCGTAGGTCGGGAGAAGCGTCTTGAAACTTTTGCGCAGCGGCTGGCCGCGCTGGAGGAGCGCGGCGGCGTTGTAAAACGGCTTCCCCCTCCCATCGTTGCGATCGACATATCCGACGAGCAGAGGAACATCGCCGACACAACCGTGCAAACGGTTGATCGCCTCGAGATTTTGCGGAACAAAACGCGACTTGAAGACGAGGTCCTGCGGCGGGTAACCGGTCGTGGCTAATTCCGGAGCGAGGACCAACTCCGCTCCGGCCGCCGCCAGCCTTTTGTAAACGGCGAGGATCTTTTCAAAATTTCCACGCAAATCGCCGACAGTTGGATTGATCTGCGCAATGCCGACCCTCATGACTCCTCAGCAGATTAGCTGCCGGTCCAGTCCGGGCAAATCGCTTTCCCCCGCGCTAGTGTCCAGAAATGGCAGATTCCTGCTTTTTATAGCCGGAGTTAAGCGCGTCGTCGGCGCCTTCGACGAAGACTTTGCCCCACTGAATGAGGGAGGCAGCGAAGAAAGCCATCACCGCACAGATGATCACTTTCTGCAGGAAGGTCGCGTGCATTGACCTCTTGAAAAGCAGGAGCGGTGCCAGCTGAGATCGCTTTTCGTTATGCGACCGACCAGCTCACGGGGCGACTCTTGCGCGGCGGCGACGCCTGCCGCAGATTGGGCGCTTGATTGCGCAGTATTCCCGCCTCTTTCGCTGGCATGTACTCCGCTACCTGGCGCGCCATCCATTACTCGCTGCGCTCAATGTTCTCACCGTCGCGCTCGGCGTGGCCCTTTATCTCGCCATCCAGATCGCGAATCACAGCGCCAACCGCGCCTTCGAGGCGAGCGTGGATCTGGTCGCAGGCAAAGCGCAACTGGAAGTACGCGCGCCAGATGGCGATTTGCCAGACGCCCTCCTTCCCACTGTCGCTCGGCAGGAGGGCGTGACTGCCGCTACCCCACTCGTTAGGGGATTCGTTAGTCTACCGCAATTCCCGGGAGAATATCTCGACCTGCTCGGGATCGACATATTCACCAATGCGCCCTTCCGCACTTTTGAGCTGACGGATTTCCACGCCGGGAAATTCGATCTTCAGCAATGGCTGCGCGGTCCAGCCGTCATCGCAATTAGCGAGGAGCTGGCGCAAGAGCATCATCTTCGGGCAGGCGACGAGATCGCGGCTCAAATCAACGGCCGGACCGTGCGCCTATCGATCGGATTTCTCCTGCGTAGCCAGGGCAGAGAAGCAAATGCCAACCCGCATTTCGCCGCGATGGATATCGGCTGGGCACAGGAATTACTCGGTCGCGCCGGCGTGCTCGACTCGATTTCCCTTCGCCTAACGAATGCAAACGATGCGGCGGAAATCGCAGCCGCCCTGCGGCGGAAGCTGCCGGCCGACGTCACGGTCGCATCCCCCGCGCAGCGCGGGGAGCAGGTCGGGAAAATGCTCGCCGGCTTTCAGCTCAACCTGCAGGCGATGAGCCTTGTTTCGCTCCTCGTTGGAATGTTCCTGATCTACAACACCGTCGAAGCGTCAGTCATTCGCCGGCGTCCGGAGATCGGCATCCTCCGCTCGTTAGGTGTGACCCGGCGCGAGGTGCGTGCGCTTTTTCTGGCGGAGGCGATTGTGCTCGGGTTGGTCGGGATTGCGCTCGGCATGGCGGGAGGATATCTGCTCGCGCGCGCGCTCGTCGGCACGGTCGCGGAGACGATTTCTTCGCTCTACGTCCTGCTGAGTGTGCGTGAGATCGTGGTCGCGCCCTGGATTTGGGCGATTGCTTTCCTCCTCGGATTAACCTCAGTCGTCGCGGCCGCCTGGGTGCCGGCGCGGACTGCGTCGCTCATGAATCCCGTCGAGACGCTGCATCACGGAGCGCGGATCGAGCAGGGTGTGAAGCTTTCGCGCAGCTGGATTTTGAGTGGTGCTATTTTCTTGCTCCTCGCCTTCGTCCTTTCGTTTTTCGCGTTGCGCACGGGACCCGCCTGGCTCGGTTTCGGCGCAGCCTTTTTCGTCCTAGCCGGCTTCTCCTCTCTCGCGCCGGAGGTGATCTCACGCTTCAGCCGCTTGATTGGTCGATTCGGTAGGGAAAAAGTTGGCCCGCGCCTCGCCGCTCAGAATCTTGGCCGCACGCTCCTGCGCAATTCCGTCACGATCGCGTCGCTCGCCGCGGCGGTCGCGATGACGGTCGGGGTCGCGGTGATGGTTTTTTCCTTTCGACAAACAGTGAGCGATTGGATTGGGCAAACGCTGGTCGCCGATCTTTTCGTCGCGCCAGCCGTGAATGAAATTGCCGGGCCGACTTCTTTCGTGCCGCCGAGAGCGATCGAATATCTGCGGAACAATTCGTTCGTCACCGAGCTCGACACTTATCGCGGCGTCGAATTGCCTTTCCGCGAGCAAACGATCGCGCTGGCAGTTATCAGCGGGAAAAATCGGCGCAACCTGCGTTTTCTGCACGGCGACAACGACGAGATCATTGGTCGTTTTTACAGCGAGCAGTGTGTGCTCGTCTCGGAAAGTTTTGCGCGCCGTTTCCATGTCGCAGAAGGCGAAGAAC
>DASXDC010000288.1:0-4615 GCA_036490855.1 Chthoniobacterales bacterium | reverse complement strand
CAAAAAAAACCACCGACTCCGCCAAATCCGCGACGGACCAGACCGAAAATTCCCCCCTTGGCGGAGACGCTCGCCGCCTTGGCCAGGGACGCCGCCGCCTCGACCGGGTCCTCCGCCGGCTGCTAACGGCCGAGCAACTTGTCGAGCGTCGGGTCGGGCTGGGCGCCGAGGGCGAGCGCCTTCTCGTAGTGGCGGCGCGCCAGCTCCTTGGCGGGCGGTTGCGAGGTGGAATAGACCACGGCCAGATTGAAATGCGCATCGGCGTATTCCGGATTATCGGCGATTGCCTCGAGCATTTCCTTTTCCGCCGCCTCCTGCCAACCCTTCTGGCTCGCGGTGATCCCGAGATAGTTGTGGGCGGTGGCGCTCTTGGGATTGATCGCGAGCGATTTCGTCAGCTCGGAAAGAGCGTCGTCGAATTTGTTCTGCTGATAATAAACGATCCCGAGAGTGGTGTGGGTGAACTCATCGCGCGGCGCGAGCGCGATCGCTTTTTTCAAAGTCAACTCGGCGGCCTTGAGTTTGCCGTTGCGGAAGAGGACGACCCCGAGATTGGAGAGGGAATAGAGATTGTTCGGATCTTTGGTCAGCATTTCCTGGTAGAGCTTTTCCGCCTGCTTGAACTTCCCTTCGTCGAAGTCGGTCTTGGCGTCGCGGGCGAGGGGGAGAAGATCGGACGGCACACCGGGTTTGAAGGTCGTGCTCACCTCCGGCCCGATGCTGTTGTTTTCGCCTTTCGCGACCGATTCCAAGGTCGACTTATCGTTTGGCGGAGTCTGGCCCGGCGGAATCGTGCCGTTATTGATGGTAAGCGGCCCGGCCGGTTTCGCCATCGTCAGGCTGGCCTTGATCGTGCCGGGGGCAGTGTCGGAAATGGAGATCACCGGCGACTTGAGGAGGGCCAATTCTTCGGTGCTGAGTCTCGTGATCGGTTCCGCGAGGAGGTGGATCTGCTGATCGAGGACGTCGGACTTGATCTTGAGCTTATCGAACTCGGCCAGCATCAGCTTCTTTGCCTGCTCGCGGCGCGCTTCCTCCTGGCGCTCCCGCACGACTATCGCGCGCAGCATCTGGTTTTCCTTCACGAGGCGCTCGGACTCCTCCGGCGTCGCGCCATTGAGCCTGGCGTTCGCCAGCTCGCCGCTCGCCTCATCGAGCTGCGCGCGCAGCTGCGCGATCGTGTTCTCCGAATCCTGGTTGGTGCGCTCGCTTTTCACCAGCTGATCGCGTAATTTTTCCAGCTCCGCCCGCACGGCCTCGAGCTCCTGCGCCTTCTTCGGGCGATCGGCGCTGAATTCGCGCACCGTGTTCTCCGCGGCGCTCAATTTCTTTTGCAGGTCGCTGTTTTCCGCGACCAGGACTTTGACACGTGATTCCGCTTCGCTCGCGACTTTCAACTGCCGGATTGCGTCGTCGCGCTCGCGTTGCATCGAGTCGCGTTCCTCGGTCACATTCGCGACCTGGCCGCGGGCTACGAGCAGTTTGGCGTTCGCATCTGAACTCTGTTTCTCGGCGTCGCTCCGGCCGGCCTCAGCGGCGGCGACCGCCTTTCTTAATTGCGCGATCTCGGCCTGCAACGCGGCGACGGCTTTCTGATCGCCCCCGCCGCTCCTTTGGATCGCCTGCAACGATTCCTGCGCGGTGGCTAATTGATCGCGCACTTCCTTCTCCGCTTTGGAAGTTTTGGCGAGATCGCCTTTGGCTGCCTCGAGTTCGGCGCCGGTCGCCTGGAGCTTGCCGGAAATATCGGACTTCTCTTTCTGCGCAGCCGAGATCTGCTCCTGCGATTTCTTTAATTCCGACTCAAGCGATTCGACCCGGGCGCGCAGATCTTTGGTCGCCTCCTGGATCGCGGCCTGGACGTCTGCCGTCTTCACCGGCGTAGCAGTCGAGAGGCCGACTTCGACGTCTGGTTCAAGCGAAGTCTGGCCGCTGGAAGGTCCGGCTTCTCCGACCCCGGGAGTGCCGACGGCTCCGGCGAGATCGGCCTGGGTGGAGATCTTGCTCTGCACGCGCAGGATCGACTCTGAAATCTTGCGCCCGCGATAATCGACGATCGCCGGCTGCCAGTCGCCGTGGGAGCGTTTTAGTTCCTCGAGCATGGAGCCGGCAAAGCGGAATTTGGAGAGCGCCGGCTTGAGCTGGTTCTCGCGCTCAAGCTTCTCCGCCTGCTGCGCCGTCATGTAGGCTTTGAGGAAAACTTCCGACGGGTCCACCTCCTGCGCGAAGGAGGCGAGCGGCTGCAGAAGAAGGGCCAGGACGGGTAGAAAAAGCAGCCCGATTTTGTTCATCGCAAAGCGGCCGACAATAGCCGAGCGGTCTCGGGCTTGCAATCCTCGCGACGGCCGCGGCGCTTTGTCTTTGCAATCAGGCGGAGAAAAACTAGAGTCGTGCGCGACGGTGGCCATAGCTCAATGGTAGAGCCCCAGATTGTGGTTCTGGCTGTTGCGGGTTCGAGTCCCGTTGGCCACCCCGGCCTCGCCGGCGCCTGTTCCGAAGCGCGGCTTTCGGTATTCGTTAGGCGCGGAATTTCTCCCCTGCTTTCATCATTAAAGCCGACCTGCTGTCGCGCTCGCCGAGGGCGAGGGCGCGGGGGGAGCGAAGGGGCGAATCGAAACCGCGAGCTTTTGCCGATCGGAACGGACGATCGTCATGGCCTGGCCAAACTGGAGGAGGATCGCCCCTTCGCCCGAAGTGGTGGCGACCTGCCGGGCGTGGGCGGCGTTCGTCACCATCGTGATGAGGATGGCGTTGTAGATCAGAGTGACGCGGTCGCCCGCCTCCGGCTTTAGCTGGCCTTTGAAGCGAAAGGTATGCTCGGGATCGTCGACCAGGTCGAAGTTTACTCCACGGCGGCTCGTGATGATCTCGGCTTTCTGCTCTTTGTTGTCGGAAGTGAAGGTAAAGGTGAGAACGTAATTGGCGCCGAGGGGGACGTTGGCCTCGGCATCTCCGGGAGCGGCGAGGTTCGGCTCGTGGGCGAAGGCCGAGCAGAGAAGACTGCCGAAGGCGAAGAGAAAGAAGAGTCGGAACTTCATCGTCAGGCACGGACGTTTTCGATCCGGCGAGGCGCAGAACTACGGCTTCTCAGCCGCCCAGACAAGAGGCAGCTCGCCTGCGGAGAGCTGTTGGACCGCACGCGGCTTTACGTGCGGCCCAACAAAATCCACTTGGGAACCGCGGATCTATTGGAGGTTAACTGTGATGCTCTTCGAGCCCGTCGCGTTGGTCTCATCCGTCACGGTTGTCGTGATGGTATGCGGGCCGGCGGCGTAGCGGCGGCTGAACCACGTGAATGAGGCTGTCTCGACATCCCCTGTAGTGGAACCCACTTCCGTGCCGTCGACCGAGACGGAAAAGGTGTTCTCGTCCCCAGTCGTGCCCGCGGCATCGACGATGATCGGCACTTTCGCTCCGATGTTATAGGTCGAGCCGTCGGCCGGTTTTTCGTAGGTAATCCCGACATCGATCGTGATCGTGCGGGTCGGCGGGCTGGGATCGTTGACGCCGAGGTTATCGATTGCGGTCATCGAGACAACGTGCGTGCCGGCGGTGTTAAAGGTGATGAGGCCGGGATTTTGCATATTGCTGTTCACCGGCGTGGCGCCCGGGAAAACCCAGTGATAACCAGTGACCGAGCCATCGCCATCCGTGGCCGTGCCGGTGAAGTTCACCGCTTCGCCGACTTGAATCGACGTATCTTCACGTGGCGAAGTGATTTTTCCTTTCGGCGGACGATTGGATGGATTGGCGGTGAGATGAACGAAGCTGCCTTCGGAAGGGGTGCCGGCATTGTTCAGAACCCAGAGCAGATAGTAGCCGGGCGGTGCGATGTTTGCGTCGGGCGGCGCGGTCGCCTTCAGTTTGCCGGTGCCGAGTTGGCTGAAGTTCAGCTCCACGAGGCGCTGATCGAAGTCAATGTTATGAGTGGAAGAGCAGAGCCGGGTCAAGACGACCGTCTTGATGTCGGCGGAATCGGGGGTCTGGATGGTGACGCTGCCGTTGTAGCCGATCTCAGTCGTCGTGCCAGTGATGGTCGGGCGAACGGCAGGGATGGAGTTGCCATTTTGATCTGTCGTAAACAGATAAGGCGGCGAATAAACCTCGATGTGCGGTTCCCACGTCCCGATGACGGGGTTGCTGCCGGCGATCACCACCCGTCCATCCGGGCGGAGGAGAAGGGTGGAGTGATAAAGGTGCGGATAGACGAAGGTGCCCCCTGGCGCCCATGTTTCCGTGGTCGGATCGAACAGATCGCCCGCCAAGATAGCGGTCGCGTTATCTTCGTCGTTGATCGAGCCGCCTGCCGCGAGGACGAGGCCGTTAGGCAGCATGCACGATTCCATGCGCTGACGAGGGGCGGACATCGGCGCGACCATCCGCCAGGCGGGCGTCGCCACTGAAAGATCGATGATCTCCGCGGTGTCGGTAGCCGGAGCGTGATTGAGCGAGCCGCCCATGATCATGATCTTGGCGCCGTAGCTGTTGGAGGGACGAAGGGGCAGGAGGATGGAGGTGCCGCCCTGTCGGTCCTGTGGGAAAACGGTCGAGGCAACATTCAGGTCCCAGGTGTTCGTTGACGGATGATAGATATTGGAGTCGGATTGCACGCCGG
>DASXDC010000287.1:0-9805 GCA_036490855.1 Chthoniobacterales bacterium | reverse complement strand
GATGCGCCCAGCGCCTGGAGCGGCTGGTGGCCGTGGATTTTGTCGCTTGCTCTCTTTCTTGCCTGGGTGATCGGCGGCATCGTTAGGCAACCGGCTTTCTACGACAGCGTAGTGGTGCGCGAGTTCGCCGGCCGCTTCACGGAGACAATCCACAAGCCGCAGCCGCTCTATTTTTATCTTCCCCATCTCCTGCACAAATTCGCGCCCTGGAGCCTGCTCCTGCCTGGCCTAACGATCTTTTTCTGGCGCCGGCGGGAGCGGTTGTCGTTGCAAATGAAGCCTGACACCGTCTGGCTCGTCTGCTGGAGCCTGGGCGGCCTGATCCTGATGTCGATCATCCCATCGAAGCGAGTCGATCGGATTTTTCCGGTCGTGCCGCCGCTCTGCCTGTTGTTAGGCGCGCAGGTCGCTCGTGCGTTCGAGACGGCGCGGTGGCGGATGAAAGTGCAGCCATGGCTGGCCGGTTCGCTGCTCTTCGCGGCTGTTTTTAGCGGCGGCTACACCGCCTGGAAAATTGGTTTCGCCATTCACGAAAAGAGCGACGCGCTCGTCTGCTTCGCGAGCGTGGTGCGGAAGGAGGCCGTCGAGCGCCACTGGCGCTACGGCGTCGTCGGCGGACGGGAGGAAGGGGTGTTGCTCTATTTGCGGCGCGACCATTTTCTCGCGCCTAACGACGCCGCGGCGCAGTGGCAAGCCCGGCAACTCGATGCAGTCGTGGTACGAAACGAACCGGAACGGCCCTGGGCGCAGCTCCTGCCGGGCGCGCAACTCCGCCTCGTTTCGGAGAAATCAAAGACGGTGCCGCGCTACTCGCTATACGTGCGTCCGCCCTGAGAGATCGCTGCGGGCGCGGATCGAAAAGCGCCCTCGACATCTCCGGCTCAGCCGATACGCTGCCTGAGAAATTTCGCCTAACGACCCGATGGAGTTTCCGAAAAACGAGATCGAAGCCCTTTGGTGCCCCTGGCGGGTGGAATATTTCGAACTCGAAGAACGCGATCCAAATTTTCTCACGACCGCGGCGCAGGCGAGCGACGACGCGGCCCATCTCGTCGTGTCACGACGGAAGAATGCCTTCCTGATGATGAACCGCTATCCCTACGCCGTCGGGCATCTCATGGTGGTGCCGTATCGCAAGACGGCGGATTTGGCGTCGTTAGGCGAGAACGAAATTCTCGAGCTCTGGATGCTGGCGGTGCACGCGCAACGCCTCCTGCGTGCGACGATGAAGGCGCAGGGTTTCAATCTCGGCCTCAATCTCGGCGCGGCCGCGGGCGCGGGGGTGGATGATCACCTTCACCTCCATGTCGTGCCGCGCTGGAACGGCGACACGAATTTCATGCCGGTGCTCGGGCGGACACGTCTCCTCTCCGAAGGATTGCAAACCCTCTACGAGAAACTGATCGCAGCCCAGAACCAGCTCGCGAACTGACGATATGCCGACCGATTCCACCAATCCAAACTGGATCGAGCCGCCGCCAACGAAGCGAAAAGGAATCGGTTGTTTCGGGGCCGGATGTCTCGTCGTTGTCGTGCTTCTTTTGATTGCGGTGATCAGCCTCTTTTTCGCGGTGCGCTCCTTCACCCACGCAAAGCCGAAGCCGATTCCGGTCGAGGAGCTCCCGCCTCAGGCGTTGGCCGATGTGCGGCAGCGGATCGATCAGTTCGAGGCGACTCCGCCGACGCCCTCCTTTACGCCCACCCCGGTGCCGGCCGGATCGGCCGCGCCTAACGAGACGCCGGAGCCGACGACAACCCCGTCGCCACCGCCCGGACGCGAGCTGAGCCTGAGCGCGGCGGAGATCAACGGGCTGATCGCGGCGAATCCGAAATCGCGCGGTCACGCGTTCGTTTCGCTCAACGGGAACACCGCCAACGTCCAGATCAGCATTTCGTCGGACAAGGTGCCGGGTTTTCCGAAGGGCTACGTGAACGGAACGTTCTCGATCACAACCAACGGGCCGACGCCGATCAACGGGTTACAGTTTTCAAAAGTCGAGGCAAACGGCTATCCGGTGCCTTCCGGTATTCTCTCCATGAGCTACCGCGGGGAATCGATCATGGGGATGGCAATGGATGCGATCTCCAGATACAACGTGAGCACGGCGGAAATCCGCAACGGCACGGTGATTTTGCATTAGCGGCAGGGTGCGCCTAACGAGGCGAACGCGCGCGGACGAAAGAGTGTGGGTTTCTGTTCGCGCGGTCGTTAGGCCAAGCGAGCCGACGATCGCTCAGGGCTTGATGATTTCGCGGACGAAGACGTTGAGCTGGCCGTCGGATTGGCGGCGCACCTCGGTCACTTCGTAGGGGCGGCTGGCGTCACGATCGAGAGTGGAGCCCGGCTCGGGCAATTGCGCGCCAGCCGGGTAATCGACGATCACCCGCACGTTGCGCCCGAGCGTGCGATTGTTCTCTCCCGACTGCTTCCCAACCGGGCGGAGGACGGCGCGATTGGCGTCGGCGAAATTGACCACGAATTCGCCGTTGAGATAAATGCGTTCGCCGCGCGTGCCGTTATCCGCCACTTCGCGGAGGCCGGAAGTATCGAGGGTGCGGCCGGCGGGCGCTTCGCCGGGTGCGAAGCGTTTCCAGGTCGCGCCGGCGGTGGAAGTGAGAGCGGCCGGAGAAGAGGAAGTGACCGGCAAGGCGCGCAGGACGGTCGGCGAGTTGGCCGGCCCGACGCTATTGTCGTTAAGCTCGGAAGCGGGGACCGGTTCCGCGCGCCGCACCCGGACGGAGGAAGAGGAGGCAAGCGCCGTTTTGTCTTTGTTCTCTTCTTCCCTTTTGGCGAAACCGGCGTTGCGTTCGAGGAGCCGCTCGGGCGGTGGAGAAGGCTCATTCTCGAGTGGCACGGCCGGTTCCACCCTAACGAGCGCATCTTCGGGCGGCGGAGCGGGGCGACCGGGGAGAAGTCCGACGATTGGCAGGGTGCTGCTGGAGGGAGCGAGCCGGGAACGATAGCTGTCGTAGCGCACTTCGATCGTGTGGCGCAGGTCGGATTTGAAGAGCGGGAAACCGGCGGCAAGGTTGAGTTCGTTAGGCGGCTCGAGGCTGAAGGTGCCGGTGCCGCGCGTCACGGTGTAGCTGCCGTAGAGCAGGGGGACGACCGTGATTTGGACTCGGCCATCCGGCAAATGCTCCGCATGGATGACGGCTGAAAGATCGTGGCTGCGCTCAAAGTTTACATCCATTCCCATCACGAGCCGATCCTTCAGGAGCCGGGCATCGTGCTCGTCCGCGGTCGTGAAAACGTGCTCCATCAGGAGCTCCGGTTGCTCGACGGCGCGGGTGAGAGCGACCGCGCCGGAAGGGAAAACATCTTCCGGCGTCAGCTCGCGTACGCCCATGATGTTGAAGCGGCCGACGACGTAAGTGACGAGGCCGTGCACTTGTTGGAAATTGCGAATGTAGTTGCGCGTCAGCTCCGCATCCTTCCGCGCCAGCTCGGCCGGGCCCATCGCCGAATAGCGAGTGTAGAGTTTTTTCGGGCTGAGGAATTCACCGGCGGGAGCGGCGGTGAGGGCGAAGCGTTTCGGCGCCTCGATCTTGTGCAGTTTTTGAAGGATGCGGTAGCTCTCCGGCCGTTCCGGCTGGCCGATGACGTAGAAACTGCCGAGCCAGGCAGCGAGCGCGAGGCCGCTCAGGAGGATGATGACGATCGTCCAGGCGAAGAAGTTGGTCTTCTTGCGCTCAAAACCGCGGTGATCATCGAAGCGAAAAAGATCGGGTTCCATGCCAGGGGCGCGCTTGGTCGTCCGCGCCAATCGTCTCGTTAGGCCGGGCGGACCGGCTCGAAGGAAGTCCCGCAGCCGCAGGTCCGGGCGGCATTGGGATTGACGATGCGAAAGCCGGAGCCGGTCAGTCCGTCCTCGAAATCGAGAGTCGCATCGCGCAGGTAATCCGCGCTCGCGGCGTCAATCAGGAACTGCACCTCCTCGCGCTGCACGACGGCGTCGCCTTCCTGCGGCCGATCGAGCGACATCTCGTATTGCATGCCGGAGCAGCCACCCCTGGCCACCTGCACGCGCAGGCCTCTCCCGGCCGGATCGCGCTGGTCGGCGAGGAGGGAGCGAAGGTGGTTAACGGCGTTGTCGGTGACGTGAATCATCCTCTAAAAGGCTATCGTGAGCGGCGGGCAAGTCAACCGGCGCACCCGGGTGAGGGCACCCGCGCTCGTTAGGCGAAACCCCCGCCTAACGATTCGGCCCTTTTGGGAAAAGGACTTTGTCCGGCGCGGCGTTGAGGGCGGGAAGGAGTTTTTTGATCAGGCGCGTCTTGACCGGACCGGCTTCGCGCGGTGCGACGAGATAACGCACGATCGCCTCGAGCCAGGTATTTTCGCTCACCCGGAAAATGACGCGAGGATGTTCGCGCACCTCCAACTCGTCGACCGGGGTGCGAGCGAGAAGCTGCCGATATTGCTCGACCCGCTCCATCATTTCCTCGCCCAGCTCCTCCTGTGCGATCCTTTGCATGGTCTTGGCGATGAACTCCAGATCGCTCTCGTAGGCGACGTTGAATTTGATCTCGTTCCAGATGTAGGGGAAGAGCGGCCAGGAGTAGTTGTAGACGATCGAGTCGAGCACTTTCGAATTGGGAAACTTGATGATCCGCCCGCTTGGATGGTCGCCCGAAATATATTGCCCGCCGAACTCCCAGAGCGTCGTGTCGATGTAGCCGACGTCGATTACGTCCCCGGTCGCATCACCGATCTTGATCCGGTCGCCCACCCGGTAGGGGCGCCTGATCAGGATGTAAATCCAGCCGATGAAACTCGTCATCGGTGTCTGGACGGAAAGCCCGACGATGACCGAGATAACGCCGACGGAGATCAGCGCGGTGTACCAATTTACAAAGATGACGGAGACGGCGACGAGCAGGACGAGGAGAAAAACAACGAGGCGCTTGATCCGCTTGAGAGTGAAGCGGGTCGAGGGATCGGAAACGCGCAAGATGCTGTAGAGCGAGATCGCGCCCGAAACCGCGAGAAGAATGATGATGATCCCGGCGCCGCGGAGGAGTCGATGCGCGAACTCGACCTGATTTTTCGTCAGCGGGACGAAATGGGAGCCGAGGAGATAATAGAGGACCGCACAGAGGAGCAGGAGAACGAGGTGGATCGCGAACCAGAACTTGTCGCTCTTCTCCGGAGTGCTTGTCTTGCGGCCGGTAGTTTGGTCAAGCGCCTCGCGCACATCGCGCTGACGGGAAAGTTCCTCTGCGCTCTCGGCCATTTCCCTTCATTCGCGTCCCACCCGCCCGGCGGGCGCAAAGCCGACTGTTTAGACGCGAGGATGAGGCCCGGCGGCGGGCTCCGTTTTCACCCAGCAACGCAAGAGCTCCGCCACGCTCCAGGCCTGGGCGATGCAGCCGCGCGAGGTATGAGGCGCTTCGGCGTCGAAGACTTCGCTGATCGTGCCGATGCCGGCCTCGTTGAGGTGAGCGGGGAACTCATCGAGAAAACCGCGCGCTTTTTCCAGTTCGTTAGGGTGAATCTTCAACCAGGCATCGATGAACGGTCCGATCAGCCACGCCCAGATGGTGCCCTGATGATAAGCAGCGTCGCGCGTCTTCAGGTCGCCGTGATAATTTTTCTTGTACTCAGAATTGCCGGGCGAGAGCGAGCGCAGGCCGACCGGGGTGAGCAGATCGCGTTCGACGACCGCGAGAACTGATTCCCAATGCTCGCGCGCCAGAACCGGGTGATCGAGCGAGATCGCAAAGACCTGGTTAGGCCGAATGGAGTCGTCCTGCTTCTTCTCCGGGCCGTCGATCACGTCGTAGAGATAACCGCCCTCGTTGTACCAAAAGCGCTCGTTAAAGCTTTGCTGGGCGCGCTGGGCGTGCTCTTCGTATCGCGCGGCCGCTTTTTCGTCGCCGGTTGTTCGCAGCCAATCGGAGTAGAGCTGGAGAGCATTGAACCAAAGGGCGTTGATCTCGACTGCCTTTCCGCGCCGCGGAGTGACGACCCAGTCGCCCATTTTCGCGTCCATCCAGGTGAGTTGATAACCTTCTTTTCCCTGACAGAGGAGGCCGTCGCCGGGATCGACGTGGATGTTGAAATCGGTCCCGGCGAGATGGTGATCAATGATGTTGCCAAGGCTCGGGAGGAGCATCGTGAGGGTGATCTGGTCGTGGCTCGCCTGCAGATAACGATTGAGGGCGTGGAAGAACCAAAGAGTCGCGTCAGCGGTGTGATAAAGCCCCGCGCTCTGGCCATCGGGAAACATGTTTGGGATCAGCCCATGCCAGAGGTAATGGGCGAAGGTGCGCAGGATATAGCCGGCCTCGAGAGTGCGGCCGGTCGTGATCGTTAGGCCTTCCAGACTGATCATGGTGTCGCGGCCCCAGTCGGTGAACCAGTGATAACCCGCGATCACGGTTCGCACTTCATCGCCGAAAGCGTGAGCCCGGGCTGCTTCCTCGGCGCGACCGGCCGGGCTGATGACAAATTGGTCGGCCGCAAAGACGAGCTCGGCGGCGACGCCGTCGCGCGCCTGCGGGGCGGCGTTGCTGAGGAGACGCTGCCGCCGTTCGCGCTCCGCTCGCGCCGCTTCCTCGGGGTTGAGAATCTCAACGATTTCCCAGTTCTCCGTCGAGCCGATGAGGGTAACGCCGTCGCCTTTTGTCAGGTCGACCCGGAAGACTCCCGGGCTCCAGAGATCGCCCTGCGAATCGTAGCCGCGCTCCAGCTCGGAGCGATAGACGACTTCGCGGATCTTGCGCGGCTCGACGAGAAAATCGCAGCGGCAATCGCAGAGGCGGAGGCGGAGAGGAGGAAAAATCTCTTCCGGATCGCAGACTTCGTAGCGTCCATCCGTCGAGCGCAATTCATAAGGGGCGTCGGGAAGATTGCCGACCGAATCTTCGTAATGGCGGAAGTTGAACGACGGACGCAACTCGAGCCGCGGGCGCGGTCCTTCGCCGCTGACGTGGTAGCTGACATGGACCGTGTTTTCCCGATGCGGCATGATGATACGCTTCTCGATCGTTAGGCCGCGCATCTGGTAAACCCAGACCGGCAGACCGTTCTCGAGCCGGAACTCCCGCAGATAATCGGCTCCGGCCAGATCGAGCTGGCCGCCGACGCGTTCCTCCGCGCCTAACGACACCAGGTCGTCCGGCCCGAAGCGCAGGACCTCGGAGAGATGATTCCACATCACCGTTCGCCCGAGCGGGACGGAAAGTGCAGCCGTGAGGAGGCCGTGATAACGGCGGGTGACGGCGCCCGAGACGGTGCCGGAGCCGTAACCGCCGAGGCCGTTGGTCACGAGCCACTCCCGGGTGAGAAGGACCTCCCGCGAAGTCTCGGCCGGATTCCACGGCATGACGCGCCGGCGGAGGGTAAGGAGATGGCTCGGCAGGCTCATGTGTTGTTAGGCAAACGGGACCGGGCGGAGCGCGACGGCGGCTTCCGCCGGAATCTGCCAGCCGCTTTCGGTATCGACCGGGGATTCGCCCGGGCCGCCGTAACCGAGCGCTTCACTCGACCAGAGCGTCTTCCAGCCATGGGCGGCGGGCGGCGCGAGGAGCGGCTCGGGCACGATCGCGGGCTGAAGGGCGCGCCCGAAGTTAAGCAGGAGAAGGAGATCCTCGCCTAACGAATCGAAAAATCGCAGGACAAACGCTTCCGGTCCGAGGACGGCGCCGTCAACCTGCCCGCGCTCCTGCCGGGCGAAGGCGGCTTCGGTCCGGCGGAGTCGGATGAGATCCCGGTGGAGATCGCCGATCTGCGGAAATTTTTCTCGTTCCGTGAAATCGAGCTTACAACGATTGAAAGTCTCGACCGAAGAGGGACTGGCGAGGCGATCTTGCACCTCCTCCGATTCCACTCCGGGGAATTGCTTGAGAAAATTGAAGCGGCCTCGGCGGACCGGCTCGTCCAGTTCCTTACCCACGTCGGCAAAATAGAGAAAGGGAGTCGTCGCGCCAAATTCTTGTCCTTGAAAAAGGAGCGGCGTCCAGGAGGCGAGGAGGAGAAGCGCCGTCATGGCGCGATAGCGGCCCGGGGAAGTGCAGAGGCGCGGGCGCTCGCCATCGATCGAGTTCGCGATCTGATCGTGATTCTCGATGAAAGCGACCAGGCACGCGGGCGGCAGATCGAAGCTCGCGCTCCCGCGACGCTTTTTCTGCCAACGATAAAATTGCCCCTGATAAAGAAAGCCATGTTTGACCGCGGAGATGAACTCCTGCGGGGTGCCGCCGTAGTCGGCGTAGTAGGCGGGATTGCGACCGGTGAGCGCGACGAGCGCGGTGTGATGGAGGTCGTCGTTCCAGAGACCGTCGAGCCCGTAGCCGCCGGCCGGGACTGGCCTAACGATTCGACTTTCCTGCGGTTCGTTTTCCGCGATCAGGATGAGCGAGCGCGCGCCCCCGGCCTGGCGCGCGACGCGGTTGATCGCGGCCAGGATGTGTTCGGCCGAGTCGTCGAAGATGCTTTGGGTGGCGTCGAAACGGAAACCGTCGAAATGAAATTCGTCGATCCAGTAGCGGGCGTTACTGAGGAAGAATTCGCGGACCGGTCCAGAGTTTGGGCCGTCAAAATTCAGCGGCTCGCCCCACTCCGTCTCGTGCCGATTGGTGAAGTAATCGTCGGAGTAAACCTTCAGATAATTTCCATCCGGTCCGAAGTGATTGTAAACGACGTCGAGAATGACCCCCATGCCTAACGAGTGGGCGCGGTCGATGAAACGGCGCAGATCGTCGGGCGCTCCATAGAGCCGGCAGGGAGCGAAGAGATCGACCCCGTCGTAGCCCCAGCCGAATTCGCCCGGAAAATCTGCGATCGGCATCATCTCGATCAGCGTGACGCCGGTGAGGGCGAGTTCCGGCAGTTGCTCGGCGGCGGCGGCCCAGGTGCCTTCGGTGGTGAAGGTCCCGATATGCATTTCATAAAGGATCTGTCCCTTCAGAGGCAGCCCGCGCCAATTCTGATCGGACCAGCGGAATCGTGCCGGATCGGCCAGACAGGAGGAGCGATGCGGGCCGCCCGGTTGAGAGCGCGAAGCGGGATCGGGATGGAGATCTTTCGCTTCGTCAATTCGATAACGATAGAAAGCTCCCGCCTGCGCCGGAGCGGTGCCGGCGAAATAACCATCCGGTTCCGCGGTGAGTGGATAAAATTCGCGGGTGGAATCGGGCGCGGCGGAAGCCTCGATCGCGACATCGAGCCGTCGAGCCTTCGGTGCCCAGACGCGAAAGTGCGCTTCATTTGGCGCGATCAGCTCAGCGCCGATCGGCAAACGGCGCCGCCTTGGAGATTCGCTCACGCAGTCAGTTCGCCGATGAACGGCAGGCCGGTCGCCGATTCTCGTGCGATTCGCGTTGCCGGAGGTTGCGGCGGGGCGAGATTGGGATCGGGCAATTGCTCCAAAAGTCGGAAATCTTCAGAAAGTTAAATCGCGGAAGAAGGCGCCGCGTGACTTTTGCCTCCGCCTCGCATGACGGGGTGTAATTGGGAGTCGAGTCGGGATGAAGTGCGTCCTGGGCGTGGATTTCTGTTCGGCCGGGATGAGCGCACGATCCGGCTGAATCGTCACTCGCTCCGCATGAATCGGCTGTCGTTCCGCATGGATCTCCGCCGGATTGATATAGATCGTAGTACGACTCACATGGAACGATCTGCGACCCATATAGCGCGATTCGCGATTGACATGGATCCGCCGGCGACGGGCATCGGATTGCGCCGCGTTCCGTGCGGATCGCGCGCCGGCCCATATGGAACGCAAAAAGCCGATATGGGGTGTGGCGCGATTGTCAGGATCGTCGATCGCTTCTGGTCGACGTTGGCGAGGAATTCTCG